>JAZTWB010000052.1:0-14492 GCA_045635645.1 Faecousia sp.
TTTGGCACCCCCGGCGAGACTCGGACTCACTACCTCGCGCTTAGGAGGCGCGCGCTCTATCCAGGTGAGCTACGGGGGCATATCTATGAAATTGACCTAAATGGAATAACCTCTTCTGATTCTTAGGAGGCGGCTGCTCTATACAACTGAGCTACTGGAGCATATACTGGAATATTGTATCGAAAATCTGTGCCGATGTCAACCGCTGCAGAAATTTTTAAAACCCGGGAAACCGACAGCGGATTTCAACAGCATTTGGTGTGGCGCAGTGGTATACTGTATTCTTGGTGCAGAGAGGAGGATGAATATGCAAGAGAGCAGTGATCCCCGTGCGGATTTGGATGATTTGATTTTCGACAAGGAGGACGGAGGTCCAAGTGAACGATAAACCGGGCAGGATTGCCCGGTTTTTTCCTTTGTTAACCAGTTTCCTCTTTACAGAACGGAAAATTTGGGATATAATAAACCGAAATGTCCAAACGAAAAGGAAAGAGGGCAACCGACCCATGAACATTGAATTTGACAGCTATAAGCAAAAATTAAATGATATACAGCCCGCGCTGGAGGGACTGGCAGACTCGTTGAATATTGAAGGTCTGCGAAACGAGCTGGAGCGCCTGCAAGCAATGCAGGAGGCGCCCGGTTTCTGGGACAATCCCGAGAAGAGTCAGCAGATTGTAATGAAGGCAAAAAGCTGCGAAAGCAAGCTGGAGAAGTACAAGCAGATGACCGGCCTGTGGGATGACCTGATGACCATTTGCGAAATGGCCGCGGAAGAGGACGACGACTCTATGCTTCCCGAGCTGAAGGACGGTTATCAGAAGCTGACCGAGGATATGGAGACCTGCCGCCTGCAGACCCTCCTTACCGGCAATTATGATAAGAACAATGCCCTTGTCAGCTTCCAGGCAGGTGCCGGTGGTACGGAGGCCCAGGACTGGTGCCAGATGCTTTACCGTATGTACACCCGCTGGGCTGAGGCGCACGGCTTTACCTATAAGATTATGGACTACCAGGAGGGTGAAGAAGCGGGTCTTAAGTCCGCCGACATCCTCATTGAGGGTGAAAATGCCTACGGTTTTCTGAAGGGAGAAAACGGTGTCCACCGTCTGGTGCGTGTGTCGCCCTTTGACGCCAACGCTCGCCGCCAGACCTCTTTTTCTGCCGTTGAGGTCATCCCCGAAATCGAGGATGACAGCGAGGACTTCGAAATCAAAGCGGAAGACTACGAAATGCAGGTGTTCCGTTCCTCCGGCGCAGGCGGTCAGCACATCAACAAGACCTCCTCTGCCGTGCGTTTGATTCACAAATCCGGCATTGTGGTATCCTGCCAGACTGAGCGAAGCCAGTTCCAGAATAAGGAAACCTGTCTGCGTATGCTGCGCAGTAAGCTGGTGGAAATCCGTGAGCGGGAACACTTAGAGAAGATTTCCGATATTAAGGGCGTGCAGAAGAAGATTGAATGGGGCAGCCAGATTCGAAACTATGTCTTTATGCCCTATACAATGGTCAAGGATACCCGCACCGGTTGTGAGACCTCTAACGTCAACGCCGTGATGGATGGCGCGCTGGACCCCTTTATCAATGCCTATTTGAACTGTTTGGCCACAGGAAATTGGGTTACAAAGTAAAAAATCCGGAAAACCCCTTGCATTTCTTGCTTTCTTGTGTTATACTGGCTAAGCTTGTTAAAAAACCCGTGATTACGGGATACACATACAACCCGCAGCCCAATTAAGCGGTGGCGGAGGGAGGTTACAAAAATGGAGATTGTTAAGATTATTCTGACTGTTCTGGAAGTCATTGCCAGCGTACTGCTGGTTTTGGTAGTTCTCTTCCAGTCCGGCAAGGAATCCGGTCTGTCCGGTGCTATTTCCGGCAACAGCGATTCCTATATGAACAAGAGCAATATGGGCGGCTTGGATAAGAAACTGGCATCCGCAACCAAGTGGATTGCACTGGCTTGGATTGTCCTGACCCTGGCTCTGAGCCTGATCTAATAAGAAGAAATAAAAAAGTAACCGACCAATTTGGTCGGTTACTTTTTTATTTGGAAAGCATAACTTTATCGCTGGTAAACTGGCTTCCGCTGGATGCTTCAAACAGCTGCAGAAGCTGGTCGATGGTAAGATTCTTTTTCTCCTCGCCCTTTACGTCTACAACGATTCTGCCCTCGTGCATCATAATCAGCCGGTTGCCCACCCGAATGGCATCTGCCATATTGTGGGTGATCATAATGGTTGCCAGATTGTCCTTTGCAACCACCGCCTCGGTGATGTCCAGCACCTTCCGCGCGGTTTTGGGGTCAAGAGCGGCGGTATGCTCGTCCAAAAGGAGCAGCTTCGGCTTTTTCAGAGTCGCCATCAGCAGGGTCAGTGCCTGCCGCTGACCGCCGGAGAGCAGACCGACCTTTGCGGTCATTCTGTCTTCCAACCCTAAGTCAAGAATCTTCAGAAGCTCTTTATATTCTTTGCGCTCCTTGGCGGTGATGCCCACCCGAAGGGTTCTTCTCTGTCCTCTGCGGGCAGCCAGCGCCAGATTCTCTTCAATCTGCATATCAGCGGCCGTACCGGTCATCGGGTCCTGGAACACGCGGCCTAAGTATTTTGCGCGCTTGTATTCCGGGAGCCTTGTCACGTCTACGCCGTCAATAATAATGCTGCCGCAGTCAACGGGGTACACACCCGCTACCATATTCAGCATTGTGGATTTGCCTGCGCCGTTACCGCCGATAACGGTTACGAAATCGCCCTCGTCCAAATGCAGGTTAATGCCGTTAAGGGCCTTTTTCTCATTGATAGTTCCGGGATTAAAGGTTTTTTCAACACCCACAATATTAAGCATTTCCCTTACCCCCTTTGCTTCTCATATGGGACTGGGCGTACTGCTTCTTCCAGTAGGGAATAGCAAGGAAGATGGCAACAATAGCCGCAGACAGTAGCTTCAGCAGGTTGGCATCCATACCCATTGTGATGACCGCCTGAATTACAATATAGTAAATGATTGCGCCAATGGCAACGGACAAAAGTCGCAGAGCAAAATTCTTAAAAATCTTACCCAGCAGCGCTTCGCCGATAATGACAGCGGCCAGACCGATTACGATCGCACCCTGACCCATCTTCACATCGGCAAAGCCCTGGTACTGCGCCAGAAATGCACCGGAGAAGGCAACCAAGCCGTTGGAGAGCATAATGCCAAGCACCTTGTTGAAGTTGGTGTTGATACCCTGGGCGCGGCTCATATTCTGGTTGATACCGGTTGCCCGGATTGCGCTGCCCATTTCTGTGCCAAAGAACCAATACAGAATACCAATCAGCGCGGCCAGCGCAATACCTACCGTAATCAGCGGATTATGGAGTGCAAATTCCTTTACCCAACGAAGAGAAATCAGCAGATCCGTCTGATTCACATTGATGGATTGGTTGGCCTTGCCCATAATTTTTAAGTTAATAGAATAAAGCGCCAACTGGGTCAGAATACCGGCCAGAATGGGTGGTATACCCATTAAGGTATGCAGCAGACCTGTAACAGCGCCGGTGAGCAGACCGGCAATAAATGCAAGCAGCATAGCCAGCCACAGATTGCAGCCGTTTAAGATCAGTACCACAGCCACAGCGCCACCGGTTGCAAAGGAGCCGTCTACTGTCAGGTCGCCTACATCCAGAATGCGGTAGGAAATGTACACGCCGATGGCCATAATGCCCCAAATAAGTCCTTGGGAGACAGCGCCGGGGAGGGCGTTCAGAAGTTGTCCTAAAATTTCCATTCAAATTCACCTGTCATAAAATAGTAAGAATCAGCCGGAGAGAAGCCAGTCTCTCCGGCTGATAAAATCACAAAGAATTAGTTTGCTGCGATTGCAACGTAGCCTTCAAGAGGAGTAATTCCCAAAGCATCACAGTTCTGCTTGTTGAACTTGGGTGTCTGCTTCTCTGCGTATTCAATGGGCATTGTGGAGATATCTGCGTTGTCCCGCAGAATCTTAACTGCCATCTTGCCGGTGGTGTAGCCCAGGTCGTAGTAGCTGATGGAGAGGGTTGCCACGCCACAGCCGCCGCAGATGCCCTCTTCGCCGGCGATAACGGGAATCTTCTTGGGCTGGCAGATGTTGTCAATAATGCCGGTGTTTTCTGCAACGGTGTTATCGGTGGGGACATAAATTACGTCGCAATTGTCAGCTGCAGAGGTGCAGATCTGCGCCAGGTCATTGGAATCGGTGAAGGGGTACAAGGTGGCGGTGATGTTCTTCTTCTCCAGCTCAGCTTTTACCACATCTACCTGGTACTGGCTGTTTGCTTCCTTGGAGCAGTACAGCAGACCGACGGTCTTGGCATCGGGACACCAGGCGGTAATCATCTGGGCCTGCTTGTCCAGAGGTGCCAGGTCGGATGTACCGGAAATGTTGTCGCCTACAGTGCCATTAAAGTCCTTGATGTTCAGTGCAACACCGTACTCGGTAACAGAGGTGCCAAGAATGGGAATCTCATTGGTAGCAGCGGCGGCAGCCTGCAGAGCGGGGGTGGCGTTGGCCATAATCAAATCAACATTGTTAGAGACGAACTGATTGACGATGGTAGAGCAGGTATTGGGGTCGTTCTGGCCGTTCTGGAAATCAAATGTAACGGCGTCTTCGCCCAGCTCGTCGATAATTGCCTGCTTAAAGCCCTCAGTTGCGGCGTCCAGTGCAACGTGCTCCACCAACTGGCAGATGCCAATTTTATACTTTCCGTCGCTGTTGCCACCGGAACAGGCGGTGAGGGTAGCCATACTGCCCACGCAGAGGGCAAGTGCTAAGATAATCGATACTGCTTTTTTCATTTTTTCTTCTCCTTTTGGGTCTTGTTTTTTGGATGGTCTTAGTATATAATGTCGATTAGCATTAGTCAAATGAATGATTTTGATATTTATAATCGAAATTATCGATATACGAGGTGTGATATGGAATTACGGAATCTCATTACTTTTATCAGTGTGGCGGAGCTTGGAAGCTTCACAAAAGCAGCAGAACAGCTGGGTTATTCTCAATCGACGGTGTCCTTTCAGATTAAGCAGCTGGAAAAAGAATTGGACTGTCTTCTCTTTGAGAGAATCAATCATACCATCGCCCTTACGGAGCGTGGACATCAGCTTGTCTCCTATGCACACCAGGTGCGGGCGCTGACAGACGATTTTAAGGAGTCTTTTGAAGAAGAAAAAGAACTCAGCGGACTGATTCACATTGTCTCTCCCGATTCTATCTGCGAGGAAATGATCAACGCCCACTATATTGATTTTCATAAGAAATATCCGCAAATATCCGTAAGATTCACAACGGGCGACACTTTGGTGATGCTGGATATGTTGGAACATAATGAAGCGGATGTCATTATAACGCTCGACCGCCGCTCATATAATAAGGAGTATGTGATTGCAAAAGAAGAGCCGCTTCCGATGCACTTTGTCACCGGTTCGAAATCAAAATTTGCGGGCAAAAAGGGACTGTCTGTAAACGATATTATCAACGAACCCTTCATTCTGACGGAATACGGGCAGGGATACAGGCGTGTTTTCGACAGAGAGCTTGCCAAAAAATCACTGGAAATCACACCGGTTTTGGAAATCGGACGAACGGATATGATTACCTCTGTGGTTGCCCAAAGCAATATGATTTCGTTTCTGCCGGATTTTGCGACAAAGCCATTGGTTGATTCGGGAGAACTGGTTTATCTGGATGTATGCGACTTAAAAATCGACATTTGGAAGCAGCTTATCTACCACAAGAACAAGTGGTTATCTAATAGCTTAAAAGCATTTATTGATTACGTAAAGGAAACGGAGTTTTCCAATTGATATAATGAAAACAGGAATCGAGAAAGGCCTCGATTCCTGTTTTTTAATTTTCTTTCTTGTTTAGCTTATGCTTTGAGCCGTCGGGTCGCACAATATAGGTGTTGTCCAGTTGTCCGGTGAGACTTGCCTTTACAGAGTCAATGTAAATCCGGCGGAGTTTGTCCCGCTCAGACAGTTCCGTTTCGGTCAAACCCTCGGCCTTTGCCTTGGCTGCCAGTTCGTTAATGCGCTTGATGACTGCGTTCATATCCATATTCTTTACCTCACACATAGCGGTTGATTACCACAGAAATTCGGCCTTTTTTCGTCCGGCCGTTGACGGATAACAGTTGAATTTTACCAAGTCCTCTTACGGAAATTTTTGCGCCCTCTGTCAGCGGCTTATCCGGCTTGTCGCAGGGCAGACCGTCGATTGCGGCTTTGCCGGCTGCGATATGCTGTGCAGCAGTGCTTCTGCCTATCCGAAAACCGGCAGATATGATGCTGTCCAGCCGCAGGGATGATACCGTGTCCCGGATTTCTTCTGTCTCCGGCACGGGTACGGCTACCGTTGTTAGCGGCACTTGGGTCAGATGCAGCTTGGTGCGACCGGCAGACTGAAAATTCTGCAGCAGGAATGGCGCGATTTCTGCGGTCACGAAGAAATCGCAGCTGCCTGTACCCACACAGATGTCACCAACCGTCTCCCGTCCGATGCCGATGCCCATCAGCGCGCCCAGAAAATCCCGGTGGCTGGGGGTGTCTCCCTCGTAAAAGGCTGCCCGCAGGCAGACAACTGGGGAATCTTCACCGCGCAAATATGCTTCATCAAGATATTCCGGCAAATACACTAACATCTGCCGCTCCGCCTCCGGATAACCGCCGAAGGTGTGTAAACCTTCCTGCTGACCGAACAAGTAGCGGGTCATATCCTGCTCCCGGGGGGATAAAAAGCACGTGCTTGCGGGGATGTTTCTTTGCATACCGGCGTTTATTTTATCCCAGACCTTGGCAAGGAGCATTTTATCGTCCGGCGTTTTTGCAATTTTTGAAATGTTGTCCCGGTTCATAGCTGCTCCTTTTCCCTTGTTTACGGACATTATACCACACACATTCTTGATTGCAAGAAAGTTTTCCTTGTTTCCGGGGGAATTTTTTACTATAATAGGGGAGAAAGAGGTGAAATGATGGTAGTTGGTATCATCGGTGCCGGTGCGTCCGGTATGGTCGCGGCCCTGTCTGCGGCGGAAAACCCCAATGTTAACGTGATATTGATGGAGCGACAGACCCGTGTGGGCAGAAAACTGCTCTCTACGGGCAACGGCCGCTGCAACCTGTCCAATCTCCACGCAGTCAGTGGCGGTTATCACGGGGAGAATCCCGATTTTGTGCAGCCGGCCATCCGTGCGTTCCCCCCGGAGGCAACACTGCAGTGGTTTGGCGGTCTGGGACTGTATACCGTGGCAGAGGATAGCGGTAAGGTTTATCCTTATTCCGACCAGGCAAACTCTGTGGTGGATGTGCTGCGGCTGAATCTATATAAGCCTAACATCACCCTGAAGCTGGGTTTTGAGGTGGAGAAGGTGCACAGGACGCAGACCGGCTTTGCAGTGACAGCCGGTGAGGAAACACTGCATTGTGATAAACTGATTATCGCCTGTGGCGGTCTGGCGGGCAGTAAGTTAGGCGGTACGCTTTCCGGCTACAAGCTTTTTGCAAGCCTTGGTCATAAATCCACCCGCCTGCGTCCCAGCCTTGTGCAAATCAAGACAAGCTGGGGCAGTGTGGTCGCCCTGAAGGGTGTCCGCGCCAACTGCCACGTGCAGATTTTGAAAGACGGACAGCTGTATCATCAGAGCAGCGGTGAACTGCAATTCACAGAGCAGGGAATCTCCGGCCCTGTGGTGTTTGAAATCTCCCGGGATGTGTGCTACGGGCCGGGGGAGTGGACGGCAAGATTGGACTTTTTGCCGGACTGGTCGGAGCAGCAGCTTCTGCAGGAACTGTTGCGGCGGTCTGAGACCAATCTTTCTATGGATGAACTGCTCACTGGAATTCTCCACAATCGTCTGGGTCGCGTGCTTACCAAAGCTGCGGGTGTACAGGGGGCAAATGCCTGCCAGCTGAACACGCAAGCTGCAGAAGACCTCTGTCGGGCGGTGAAATCTCTGGAAATTGCGCTGACAGAGCCCCTTGGAATGGACAGCGCCCAGGTGACTGCCGGCGGCGTCCGCACAGAGCAGTTTGACAGCCAAACTATGGAAAGCTGCAGCGTACCTGGTCTGTATGCCTGCGGCGAGGTGCTGGACATTGACGGCGACTGCGGCGGTTACAATCTCCAGTGGGCGTGGAGCTCCGGCCGACTGGCTGGCTTAAGCGCCGGAAAGGAAACCAAATGATACGAATTCGGGAAATCTCCCTGCCGCCGGAGCATAATGTGGCGCAGCTGCCCTATGAGGCGGCGCAGGCGCTGCGTATCTCCGTGTCAAAAATCCGCAAGCTGACCATTGTCCGCCGTTCTGTTGACGCCCGGAAAAAGCCGGATGTGCGGATTGTGTATACGGTGGACGTGGCGGTTGAGGGCAGTGAAAATAAGATACTAAAGCAGTCCGGCTGCAAGCGGGTAAGCCTGGCAGCGGACAAGTACTACAAAGTTCCAAAAACCGACAAGATGCCCCCACAGCGACCGGTTGTGGTGGGCTTTGGCCCTGCGGGAATGTTTTCTGCTCTGGTGCTGGCTATTGCCGGTCTGCGCCCTTTGGTACTGGAACGGGGAGAGGATGCTGTTTCCCGTCACGCTAAGGTGCAAAAATTCTGGGAAACCGGCGCGCTTGACCCCAAGAGCAACGTCCAGTTTGGTGAGGGCGGCGCAGGCACGTTTTCCGACGGCAAGCTAAATACCGGCGTGAACAACCCCAGAATCGGCTGGATTCTGGAGCAGTTTGTAAAGGCAGGCGCAAGAGAGGATATCCTATTCGATGCCAAGCCCCACGTGGGAACGGATGTGCTGCTGACGGTGGTGCAAAATATCCGCAAGAGAATTATTTCTCTGGGCGGTGAGGTGCGTTTTTGTGCGCAGGTTACGGGAATCTGCCAGACAAATGGCGCTGTCACAGGCTTGGAAATCAACGGCAGTGAGACGGTTGATTGCTCCCAAGTGATATTTGCTGTGGGACACAGCGCCAGAGATACCTTTGAATATCTGCAAAAAATCGGTCTGCCGCTGGAGGCAAAGCCTTTTGCGATGGGTGTGCGGATTGAACATCCCCAGCAGGTGATTAATGAAGCCCAATATGGGCGCTGCGAATCCCCGCTGCCCCCTGCGGACTATAAGCTTGTAAAGCACCTGGATAACGAAACGGTGTATACCTTCTGTATGTGCCCCGGCGGCTACGTGGTGGCGGCAGCCTCGGAGGAGGGCGGTGTGGTCACCAACGGTATGAGCTATGCCGACCGGGAGGGGGAGAATGCCAATGCAGCCCTGCTGGTGACCTTAAACCCCAAGGATTTCCCCTCCGATGACCCTCTTGCGGGAATGCACTGGCAGCGGGAGCTTGAAAGAAAGGCCTATGCGGTCGGTGGCGGAAACTATTGCGCCCCTGCACAAAAGGTGGGCGATTTCCTTGCCAATCGTCCCTCTGTGGATGCTGGCTGTGTGAAACCTACCTACCGCCCCGGGGTGATATGGTGCGATTTGCACGATGTATTGCCGGAGAAAATCACTGCCGCATTAAAAGAAGCATTGCCCCAGCTGGATGGAAACTTAAAAGGCTTTGCCCACCCGGACAGCGTACTCACAGCGCCGGAGACCAGAAGCTCCTCGCCTGTGCGAATTGTGCGAAACGAGCAGCGCCAGTCCACAGGACTGCAAGGCCTGTATCCGGCGGGAGAGGGCGCCGGATATGCCGGCGGCATTATGTCTGCGGCCATTGACGGAATGATGTGCGCCGAGGCCTTGATAGAAAATCTGTAAACAAAAAGACGGCACAATGTGCCGTCTTTTATTTGATAAATAAATAGTATACAGCCGCCAGCTGCACCGCTAAAATGGCTGGAATCCCCAGTGTAAAGCTTAAGTGACGGGTCTTGTGGCGTACAGTATACATTGCCACAAGGCACCCCACACTGCCGCCTATTGCGGCGAGTCCGAACAGAGTCGTTTCCGGTACACGCCAAAGATGTTTTTTTGCCATCTGCTTATCAAAACGCATAACTGCATAGGCTGCGGCATTTATTAGTAGCAGATAGCAAATCAGATATATCGTCATAGCAAAAGCCTTTCTGGAGGGATTGTATGAAAAAAGTATTGGCAATGGTTACACTGGCACTGCTGCTCACCGGCTGTGGCAGGAATGTAACACTGGAAACGGTAACAGACGTACCGGACACCCTTGTGGTTGCTCCTGTGCAGCGGGTGCTGCTGCATTTACCGGAGGAGCTTTCGTCGCCGGCGCTGCAAAATGAAGAGACAGGCACGCTGTACCTGTGCGACGATTACTCCCTTGCCTTGCAGACAGTGTCGTCGGGTGATTTAAAGAAAACCATTCACGAAGCCACGGGAATCCAAATGGAAAATCTGGAAATTCTGCAAACGGGATACGGCAATATAAAGCGCTACCAGTGGGTGTGGACCACCACCGGTGAAACCGGCATACAGGTGGGCAGAGGCTGCATCCTTGACGACGGCACGTACCATTACGTCCTCACTGCGCTGGCAGATGAGACCGTTTCCGGGAAGGTGCAGCCGGTATGGAAGGAGATTTTTACGTCCTTTGGGTTGTCCGCCGAGCGGGAAGAAGTCAGTAGTGGCTCGTAGCGCTCCGGCACAGGTCACATAGCGCGTCAGCAACACTCTGGGGATAGAGAATCTTTGCCTTACTGCCGAAGCCGATGACCCAGCTTAAAAACATCGGCGATACTGCCACGCGGACGGTAAAGTTGAAATGCTCCGGCCCATCGGGAATGAGCATCGTATCCTTGCCGAACCGGTCAATCACCACGTTGATAAGGCTGTTGTGGAACTGCAACTTTACGTCTACCGCATCACCGGAATACATCTGGAACAGCCGGTTGGCGTGTTCTACAAGAGCCTTGCCGGTGAGTTCGGCGCAGGGGGTACGTGGGGTGTCCGTCAAAGCAATTTCCATCATTCTGTCTACCCGGTAGGCGGTGATTCCGTGGCGGTCGGACAGCGCCAGCAGATAGCAGTTTTCGTTGTCCTGACACAGTCCGTAGGGACTGGCAATATACTGCTTTTCCCGGAACTTCCGCTTGCCGGCGAAATCCCAGTCAAAATACCGGAAGGTAATCTGCTTGTTCTGGGTGATTGCCTCCTGAATGGTATCCACACTGTAGTAGATGGTTTCGTTCATGCTCTTGACACGGCCGGATACCAGCATATTGCGCTTCATCAGCCTGGCGTCCTGCTCGTTGCACTGGGTGAGCAGCTTCTCAATCAGCTCTTTGGATTTTTTCTCCGTCAGATAACGGCTGGACAGCACCGCATCAATCAAAAGCTTCAGCTCCGGCAGTTCAAAGTTCCGGGAGGCTATGTAGTATCCGCCGTTTTTGCCGGGTATCGATACAATATCCACGCCGTATTCCTGCAGTGCGGCAATGTCGGAGTAGACGGTCTTCCGGTCGCAGGAAATGTTGTGCCGGCGGTCCAGCATCGCAATCAAATCCGCAGCCTTTACCGGGTGATTTTCGTGGGAGTTGGTTTGCAGGTAATCCAGAATATAAAAGATTTTCAGTTTTTGATTGTCAGACTTAGGCATAACTACACCTCCTATTTTCATTTATTGTAACACAGAAATGCGGTTTTGTGAATAAGAATATACCGGGCGTATTTTGCACGCCCGGTATATTTATAATAGTATCGGCTGTATTTGGATTCCCTCCATAGCAAGGGACAAGGTTTCCGGAATCCTGGTAAAATCCGCAACCATACTGGTAGGCTTCTTTTCCCAGTTGTCTTGCCCAAAGGGGACAAAGTAGAAATGCTTCCTGCACAAGAGTTTCCCGATGTTTTCTGCAGCGCCGGCAAGAGCATCGTTGGTGGATACCGCAACAATCACAGGATGGGCGTTGCGCAGATGGCTTTTTGCTGCCATAGTCACCGGTCCGTCGGCAATGCTGTGAGCCAGCTTTGCAAGGGTGTTGCCGGTGCAGGGTGCAATAATCAGCGCATCCAACAGCTTTTTCGGTCCGAACGGCTCAACCTGCTCCACGGTGTGCAAAACCTTATGCCCGCAGATTTCCTCCGCCCGTGCGATGTGAGCAGAGCAGGTGCCGAAACGGCTGTCAGTAGTATACGAAATCTCAGAAAAAACAGGAATGACTGTATGTTCCGCGGCCACAGCCTCCATTGCGGGAAATACGTCAGAAAATGTGCAAAACGAGCCACACAGGGCAAAGCCGACTGTCATAGTGTCTCCTTTCTCAGCATAGGCATCAATGTCTGTGCAATCAAAATGCCAGAGCTTTCCGGCGCGTCCTTGCCGGGGAGTCCCCGCGCCCAGATAACATCCTCACTGCCAAGCCCCAAACGGGAGGCAAGGTCAATTTTTAGTGCGTTTCCCTTGCAGACCGGAAACCGCATCGTAGGTACCGTGTTATAAATGACCCGATATTCAGACAGATCTACTTCATCATAGCCTACCGCAGTATATCCTAAAGCTGCCAGAATGCATCTGTCTGTTTCTTTTCTGGCGCACACGGTTACCTGCGCGCCCATTTGTTGTAGCAGACGGGCAAGGCATTTGCCGATTCGACCCCAACCAATGACCAGTGCCTTGCAGCCTTCCAAAGTAACCGGCAGCTGATTAAGTGTCAGTTTGATGGCGCAGTAGGAAGTAATGGCGGCGTTCTTGCACAGATATGCCTCATTCTGCAATAAATCAATCACTGGATAATAATCCAGCTCCACCCGGTCTAAATTACCGCCGATAACCGTAATGTCCTTCGGCAACAGGGTCAGCAGCGTGGCGAGATTTCCGCCGCCGACGATGCTTCCGTCAGAGGTGAAGCTGGGTACGGGCAGCAGAAGGTGCGTTACCTCAAAGCAAGGCTCAGACACGATACAGAATCCCGCCTGCTTCAGCATTTGAATACAGTGGCTCATAGCGGGGGAGTACCCCGCAGCGTAAATTGTACATTGTTCCATAACCATCCACCCTTTCACCACAGATTATGCAGGCTTACTTTGTGTTGTGCTTGATTTTTTGGACGGCTATTGTATAATAAAGATAAGAGGTGATTGCAATGCAAAGATTAGGCTTTATCCACGATATGATGGATGTGAAGGTTTTGATTTTATTTGTGGCGGCCCGGTCGAATTATCCTATGACCGCCCAGGAGGTATACGAGCTGTGCTATCAGGATGAGTGCCTGAGCTATTTCGATGTATGTACGGCGCTTCCTCAGCTGGTGGCCTCCGGCCATATGCAGCAGCTGGTGGATGAGCGTTATGAGATTACGGAGAAGGGAAGAGTCGACGGCAAGATTACAGAAGATTCCGTCGCCTATTCCGTAAAGCAGCGGGCGGAAAACGCAGTTGCCCGGTTTAACCGCCAGCTCCGCCGCAGCAGCTTTGTAAAAACCCAGATTATCCCCCAGGAAAGCGGTGAGCTTTCCGTAATTATGGCGCTGGACGACGAGAAGGGTAATTTGATGACACTGGAGCTGACGGCGCCCAATCAGCGTCAGGCCGTTCGCCTCAGTAAGCTCTTTGAGAAGAAAGCGGAACTGATTTACAATTTAACAATGACAGAGCTTCTTTATAATGAGGAGGATATCGACGAGTAACCTTGTCCCTGCCGGAAAATCGTGGTATAGTGTAATTAGACCGATTTAATCGGAAACAGAAAGGAGCGACCGCATATGAAATTCCAGTACAGTGAAAAGAAAGTGAAGCTGCCGGGAAATGTCCACGCTTATGCCGAAAAGAAGGTTATGAAGCTGGCACGGTTCTTTGAGGAGGATGCGGAAGCACTTGTGGTATTTTCTGTTGAGAAGAACCGTAACAACGTAGAGCTTACGGTTCACGGCGCAAATACCTGGTTTAGAGCCAGTGAGAGTACCTCCGATATGTTTGCCTCTATTGATGCCGCTGTAGGCACAATTGAGGGCCAAATCCGCAAGAACAAAACAAGACTTTCCCGCCGTCTGCGTCAGGATGCCTTTGCCCGTACTGCGGAGGAAACTTCTTTTGCGGCAGAAGAGCCGGAGGAGGAGCTGAAGATTGTCCGCGTAAAGAAATTTTATTTTAAGCCGATGACACGGGAAGAAGCCATTATGCAAATGAATTTGCTGGAGCATAGCTTCTTCGCATTCCGGGACGAGGACAATGGTGGATCGTTTGCCGTGGTGTATCGCAGAAACGACGGCGGCTACGGTTTGATTGATGATATTGGCTAAGGAAATGTAGTGTTTTTCGGGGGCTCGTGCGAGCCCTCGAAATTTTTTACGCGAAAGAAAAAGAAATTTGCAAAAACTTGAAAAAAGTTATTGACAAAGGAGAGTGTGTGTGCTAAGATAGTCAAGCTCACCGCTTGGGCGGTGCTGATGTACCTTGTAAATTGAATAACGCAAAGACGAACAAGTAACACCTTGGACAATTATAAATGGAATTGTTTAAGCGTTAAGCGAAAACAGCCAACGAAAATTCTTGAGTAATATTGCTA
>JAZTWB010000053.1:0-16654 GCA_045635645.1 Faecousia sp.
GGGATCCAGTTCCTGGGTAGCCTTAGCATCCAGCCAGGACACAGCGCCGCACAGACCCAGACGCTCGGGAGTAACGATACATACGTGGCTGGGGGAGAAGGCCTGACACATAATACAGGTGTAGAAGGTGTCAACGGATTCGTCGGTCATAGAAGCAAGACGGGCGTCGCGCTTGTTGAAGATGTCGTTTGCCTGCGCGCGCAGCTCCTTGTTCTTGTCGGCGTCAACAACGATGGTGACCTGGCACTTGTCCACAACGGCCTCGAACTCGCTCTTGACCTTTGCGTACAGAACTTCGCCCAGGTGAGCGAACTTAAAGCCGGCCTCAAAGTCAGCCTTGGAGATACGAACACGGATCATATCGCGCTGACCGGTGTGCATAACACCCTCAATGCAGTTGATCCAGGCGTGCATCTTACGTTCCATAACGGACTCAAAGTCAGCCTGCATAGCTTTGCCGGCGACCTCGACAGTGTAGGACAGGGAAATCTTGGAGCCCACGGGGATCTCGTCAATTTCGGGTCCGACCACGGTGATCTTGTGGTCCTCCACCTCGGAAGCATCTCTGGTCTGTACCAGCTCGAAGCAGTCCACGCGGGAGCCGTCCACTTCCACCTGCATATCGCCCTTACGGATGATTTCACCCTCAAAAGCGGTAGCGTAGGAAACGGGAATGTCGATCTTGGTGATCTTGATCTTGATGTCTCTTGCTTCCAGAGAAGTGGCGTTCCACTTGGAAGTGTCGAGCTGCTGAATCAGGCTCTTGGGAACGCGGAACATATTCTCGGTCTCATTGGAGATAACGGGGAAGCCCAGGCAGATAGCGCCTGCACCGTAGGAAACAATTTCGTCGGACAGGGGCTTGTAAGCATTAACGAATGCACGCACGCGATCCATAGTGTACTTGGCCAGTGCGGGGAAGTCGCCGGGGGTGATGTTACCGAAGATCAGTGCAGCACGCACAGCAACGGAAACAACGTGGATAACGGACTGCATCTCATAACCCAGGGGGCAGACACGCACGCCCTCACCGGTCTTCATACCGGCATCGGCCAGATGCTTTACGCCCTCGCCGGTAACGGTAACCAGCATACCCTGTGCCTGGTAGGACTTTGCCAGTTCCACGGTCTCAGCGGGATCTTCAGCGCCGCCGATGATAACGGCAACACCGGGGATATCGCCGGTAACCAGGGGAACACCCAGGTTACGCACGAATGCGTCAGTCAGGTGACCCATTTCGGGCTCAGCGTAGGGAGTCGCGCCGCGCAGGTACTTCAGAGCCTCCAGGAACTCTGCACACAGAGCGGATGCGATACCGCTGTCGAATGCGTCCTGCAGACGGGGATTGCGGGTCATCATAGCCTTGATGTTGTCCATAGCGGCCTTCATCTCGGCCAGAGTGGTGATTTTAACACCGGTAACGCCATAGTAGCAGGGGAGGGCATAAGCGGTGTCGGGGAAGCCAACAGGCTCTGCTTCGCCGTAGGTGGCGATCGCAGCATCAATGGCGGCTACGGTACGCTCGTAGTTGTAGTCGTTACCGCCGAAAACTCTATCAAAAAGTGTCACGGTATTTCCTCCTATTTTTAATCAAGTTCATCGCTATCTAAAATAGCTTTGATTTTTTGGATTTCTTCAATCACAGTGGGGCTGAAGTCGTAGGGTGATTTGCCCTGACGGTCTGCGTCAATGACTTCGGTGTTGTAGTGGATACAGCCAAGCAAATCCTCGGCAGGGATTGCGTTGCGGACAAATTCCTCGTCCTGGGCATCCCGCACCTTATTGGCTACCACTCTTACACGCTTGACACCCAAATCGTCGGCAAGACGCTTAACATTGCGGTAGGTCTGCACACTTCTTGCACCCGGCTCAATGACCACGATAAACTGGTCCATATTTGCCGCAGTGCCTCTGCCCAGATGCTCCAGTCCGGCTTCCATATCCATAATGACCACATCGTTTTTACGATAGGTCAGCGCGGACAGGATAGACTTGAGCATCACGTGCTCGGGACAGACACAGCCGCTGCCGCCCACATCCACAGTGCCCATCACCAAAAGCTTTACGCCGTTAATATCCTTGGAGAAGGTGTCCGGAATGTCGGAGACCTGGGGATTTAACTTAAAAAACTTGTTGGCAGCGTTGGCACCGGTGCGCTCCTCAACCAGGGTGCGCATTTTGGAGATGGGGACGATGGCGTCCACTTCCTCTTGGGTAAGACCCAGAGCCAATCCCAGATTGGCATCGGGGTCTACGTCGGCAGCCAGAACAGTCCGGCCTTCGTCGGCGTAGAGCCTTGCCAGCGTGGAGGACAGAGTGGTTTTACCCACACCGCCCTTTCCGGTAATCGCAACTTTCATCAGATACCCAGAGCAGCGCGCTTGGCTTCGATGCAAGCGATCATCTTGTCGCCCAGAGCGTCGATGTCGGTATCCACAACGAACTTAGCCTCAACCCACTTGTTAATACCGTTTTCACCCTGCAGCAGCTCGGTGACTTGGGTAGAACCCTTGGAGTAGGGGTCAACGCCCAGGAAGGTCTCAATACCGGTAGCCACAACGTAGTTACCGATGGAAACGGCCTTCTCGGACATCCATTCGGGAGCGCAGCCTACCACGGGGACCTGAGAAATGTTGATGCCCCAATCCTTGGCAATGTCAGATGCCAGAATCATCATACGGGAAATATCAACACAGGAGCCCATATGCAGAACGGGAGGAATGCCGGTCAGTTCGCAAACACGCTTCAGACCTGCACCGCAGTACTCTCTTGCCTGAACAGGATCCATCAGACCGGCCTTGGCAGCAGCCTGTGCGGAACAGCCGGTGGTGATAACGATAATGTCGTTTTCCAGCATCTTCTTCATCAGGCCGATGTGGGCGGTGTCGGGACGAATCTTGGGGTTGTTACAACCAACCATAGCTACAGCGCCGCGGAGGACACCGGAGTGCACACACTCGATCAGAGGCTTGGTGGTGCCGAACTCGTCCAGCTGGGAGTTGGCAACGGTATCCAGAACCTTCTTGATGGCTTCGACGGAGTAACCGACTCTTGCCTTCTGCTTCTGGTTGGGGATATGTACCAGCTCGGGGTTGCGGTTCTTGAAGTTTTCAATGGCCATCTTCACGATTGCCTTTGCGCTCTCGTCAGCGGTCTCAGCAGAGAACTGAATGAACTCGGAGTCGGGAATGCGGGCAATGGGGGAGGTGGTGATGAACTTGGTGTGGAAGCACTTGCTCAGGGGGCCCAGGGCAGGGAAGATACACTGCACGTCCACCACGATGGCTTCACAAGCGCCGGTGAGCACAACATTTTCCTGATTCAGATAGTTACCGGCCATAGGAATGCCGTGACGCATAGTGACCTCGTTGGAGGTACAGCAGACACCGGAAACGGTGATGCCCTTAGCGCCTACGGACTTTGCCAGCTCAATCATCTCAGGGTCGTTGGCAAAGTAAACGACCATTTCAGAAAGGCTGGGATCGTGACCGTGAACAACGATGTTGACGTTATCTTTCTCCATAACACCGATGTTTGCCTCGGTGTCGATGGGCTTGGGAGTGCCGAACATAACGTCGGAGAACTCGGTGCCCATCATAGAGCCGCCCCAACCGTCACTAAGACCTGCGCGCAGGGACTGACGGATCAGCGCCTCAGCCAGAGAAGAACAGCCCATATGGGTCATATGCATAGACTGAGAAACTTCCCGGTCAATGGCGCGGGGTCTGATTTCTGCGTCATCCCACAGCTTCTGGGTATACTCGGGAGCGCGCTCGGTAAACTTCTGGTAGCCGAAGGGCTTGCCGTACTCCAGCAGACCGATTTCAGCCATTTCGTGGGCCAGATCGTAAATATCCTTACCTTCGGTCTCCACGCCCCATTCCTTGGCGATGCGGATCAGCTTCTCAGGATCCTTGACCTGATAGTTGCCGCCTTCCTTGGTCTGGTGCAGGGTGTGCATGATTTCACGGCCGTGGTCGGAGTGCGTAGCAGCGCCGCCGGCGGTGAAAATCAAATAGTTACGTGCAACGATGCCGTGAACGTCGCAGCCACAGATACCTCTGGGGCTCTTGGGGGTGATGCGGCAGGGGCCCATAGAACAGATACGGCAGCAGGTGCCTGCTTCGCCGAAGCCACAGTGGGGCGTCTGGTCTTTGACTCGCTTCTGCCAGGTGTCAGCGCCAACCTTGTTTGCAGTTTCCAGCAATTCGTTGGTGGCGGCTTCCATCTCTTCGACAGTCGTTAAGAATGCCCAATCCTTCAATGTGATTTCCTCCTATATACATGATTCTTGAGCCGATAAATCGGCACATAGTGTATCAGTATTATTCTACCTGTTTTGCCACGGAAAGTCAATGGGAATTTGTCTATAAATCGACGGAAATTCCTATCCCCCGGGAGGGGATTTTTTACATATTTGGAAAAAGCACACGCCGCCACAAGAAAAGCTTTGCGGCGGCGTGTGTTTTATAAGAATTTAAGAACAAAGGGAAAGAGAACCGTGGTCAGAATTCCGGCAACCACCAGCGACAAACTGCTGACCGCGCCGGTCAGGGAACCCAGCTCCGTTGCCTTGGAGGTACCACCTAAGTGAGAGGCGGTGCCGAAAGCAACGCCCTGACTGATGGGGTCATCCAGCTTCAGAATCTTGCAGAGGGTAGAGCCAATCAGATTTCCGAAGACACCGGTAATGATAATCACCACGGAGGTCAGGGCGGCATTGCCGCCGTTTTGCTCCGAAAGAACCATACCGATTGCGGTGGTAATGGACTTGGGAAGCAGGGAGACGGAGAGTGTCCTGTCCAGAGCAAACAGTTTGCACATAAGAAGAATAGCAACCAGACCTGCGACAGACCCGGCGACAATGCCGGTGAGGATAGCGGGAAGATTCTTTTTCAGAATTTTCAACTGCCGGTGCAGCGGTACGGCAAGACACACGGTTGCAGGCGTTAACAGCCAGGAGATGGCCTGGGTGTTCTGCTCATAAACCTCCGGGTCAATGCCGGTAAGCAGCAGCACGGCAATCACCAAAATTGCACCTACCAAAATAGGGTTACACAGGGGGGATTTTGTTTTTTTCTGACACCAGGCGCCTATCTGAAACGCGCCGCAGGTCAGGACAATTGAGAACAGGGGGAGTGCGGTCAAGAAATCAGCCATTGTCCTTGTCCTCCTTGCCTTTTTGGCACCACTTTGTCACCAGACCCGAAACGGCGAACACCACCAGAGTGGATACCAAGGTGATGATGCAGATGGCAATCAGCTTCGGCGCAATAAGCCCCCAGTATTGGAGAAGCTTGGCGACCGGTGCCACGAACATCAGCGGTATCATAGATATCAGGAAGTCGGATACCTCCAACACCTTCTCCTCTTTCAAAATACCTGTTGAAAGGGCAAGCAGCAGCAGAACAATTCCGTAAACGGCTGCGGGAACGGGCAGGGGAATCAGTGCGTGCAACAATTCTCCTGCCAGCGTGAATAGGAGAATGTATACAAGTTGGGAAAAGTATTTCATAGGTGTTACCTCTTATGTTTCTGTGGTTACCCGCCGGATTTCCCCGGCAACGGTGCAGTTGGGAGCGTGAATGCAGGTTTCGTAACAGCAGTCCACCTCTGTCAGCTCCTTGTCCTCGGTGACTACGGTCACCATACGGCTCTGGTCAATGCTGCGGCAGTAGCCTGTAAAAAAGTACTCTTGTTCCATTACATAACCTCCGTAATGCAAAAGCCCATTGGGGCTAAAGCGGAATTTTCAAGCAGGTTGTGGGATAGGAGTACCCGACCTGCGGGAACAGACATAGGCGCGTCGCTGCGATTGATATGAATGTTTAGCTGCCTGCCGTTTAAGTGGCGGGAAAAGACCAGCCTGCCGCTATCTGCCTGGGAAAAACGAATGTCACCGAAACGCAGTACTTTCTGCTCTTTGCGTAGCTGACCCAATTGCCGGTAATGTTCCAGCAGCTCCGAATCTTCCTTGCCCCAAGGATAGGTGCGGCGGTTGAAGGGGTCTTTGTGACCCTCCATACCCACCTCGTCGCCGTAGTAGATGCTGGGCGCGCCCGGCAGGGTGTACTGGAGAAAGGAGGAGAGCATAAGCAGCTGCTTTGCCTGCTGGCGCTGCGCCTGCGACAGAATGCTTCGGGCATATTCCTCCCGACTGCCCTCGAAATCGTTTGTAAGAGCCGTAAGAATCCGGGGCGTGTCGTGGGTGCCCAGCAGATTCATATTGCAGGCAAGCACCTGCGAAGGGTAGTTTTCCGCAATGGTCATAACGGTTTGGCGTAATTGCTGTCCGCCGTCCCTGCCGGTTGCGTAATGTAAGATTGCGGTGCGGAAGGGGTAGTTCATACAGCTGTCCAGCTCGCCGTCGGCAAAATACCGCCTGCGGACATTGTAGGAAATCTTGTTGGAAGCATCTTCCCAAACCTCGCCAATGAGCAGGGCGTCGGGTTTTATCTGACGAATGCGGTTTTTCAGCCGCAGTACGAACTCATCGGGCAACTCGTCTACCACGTCCAGCCGGAAGCCGTCCGCGCCCAGACCCAGCCAGTGGGCGACCACCGAATCCTCACTGTCGATAATGTAGTCGCAAAAGGCGGGGTCAAGCTTGTTCACTGTGGGCAGGGTGCGGAAGCCCCACCAGCTGTTGTAGCTGTGGGGATATTCGTAATAGGTGTACCAGGAATAGTAGGGAGAATCCGGTGACTGGCAGGCGCTTTGAAAGTAAGGACTTTCAGAACCGGTGTGAGAGTATACTCCGTCTAGAATCACCTTAATATCCCGCCGGTGGGCAGCCCGGCACAACTGGCGAAAATCCTCCAATGTGCCCAGCATAGGGTCGGGGGTTTTGTAGTCGCCGGTGTCGTAGCGGTGATTGGAAAAGCTCTTGCTGATGGGATTCAAATATAAAATATTCACGCCCAAAGAGGCGATATAGTCCATTTTTTCGGTAATTCCCCGGAAATTGCCACCGAAAAAGTCGTTATTCAGCACCTCGCCCTTTTCGTTGGGTCTCCAGTCCACCTCTTCGTTCCAGTGTGAATGAACGGTATAGGGGGTGATTTTGTCGGATAAGTCCGGACTTCCGAATTTGTAGAAGCGGTCGGGGAAAATCTGATAAATCACAGCGCCCTTTGCCCAGTCGGGTGTGACGAAATCCGACGGCGTGCAGGTTAGCTGCCAGCGGTCACCGGCTTCCATATTGGTGTCGTCACCCTGCTTGAACAGGCGGAAAGGACCTTCCGGCTTGTAGATGCGAAAATAGTAAAAATACAGCCCCGCAGTTTCCAGAGAAAACGTCCCGGAGAAAATGTCATAGGGCCCCTCGGTGGATTCCTTTTCCAGCACCGCCGTGTGGCGGACTGTGCCGTCGTCCAGCTCCAAAATGCACTCTGCTTTCACAGCGCCTACGGATGTGGGGATATGAATATGCAGCTGACAACTCTGCCCCTGAGATAGTGTACCGAAGGGGTCTTTATACATAAGCTGCTTGGAATCAAATAAAATTCGCATACGGTTGCTCCAGATAGAAAATTACCATTATAGAATACGGCATTTCTCCCAAAAGGTCAAGAAAAAACCGGGGTCAAACCCCGGTTTTTGAAATTATTTCAGCATCTGCGCAAACAGCGCCATATAACGCTGCGCCGGCTTGTCCCAGCTGAAATCCTGCTCCATATCCCTGCGCTGGAGGGCGCGGAATTTGGCGTTTTCCTGCTGATATAGATGCAAGCACCGCTTCAGCGCGCCGGCAAAATCGTCGGCGTTGTAGCTCTGGAAAGTAAAGCCCAGACCGCCCTCGCCGTTTTCATCTGCGGGGGGAACGGTGTCCTTCAATCCGCCGGTGGCGTGGACCACAGGCACAGTGCCGTAGCGCATAGCATTCATCTGACTTAAGCCGCAGGGCTCACTCTTGGAGGGCATCAGATAGATGTCACCGCCGGCATAGATACGGGAGGCAAGACCTAAATTAAAAGTGATTTTCGCGGCGGCCTTTTGGGGGAATTCCAGCGCCAGATTCCGGAAGAAGTCCTCGTACTGAGGCTCGCCCGTACCTAAAATCAGCAGTTGGCAATCCTCTTTCAGCAGAATCTGCCGGGCAATGTGGCACAGTAGGTCCAGACCCTTGTGACCGGCAAGCCGGGTCACCATAACCATCAGCGGCACATCGGCGCGCTCCGGCAGACCAACCTCCTTCTGCAGAGCGGCCTTGCAGGCAGCCTTGCCGGTGAGGAAGGTCTCTGCGCTATAGTGGGCAGGCAGTGCCGGGTCGGTCTCCGGGTTAAAGGTGTTAACATCGATGCCGTTGGTGATGCCGGTAAGCTTGCCTGCGTTGCCGGCAAGCACGGAATCCATTCCGTGGGCGTAGTAGGGGAACATCAGTTCCTTTGCGTAGCTTTCGGAAACGGTGGTCACCAGGTCGGCAGTCTCAATCGCACCCTTCATACAGTTGATTGCGCCGCTCATATCCAGCCGCTGGCGGTACTCCCAGGGAAGACCCAGCACGTCGTCAAAGAAATCATTCTGCGCCCAGCCCTGATACTCCACGTTGTGAATGGTAAACATACAACGGGTAGCAGGGAAGAAGGGGTAGTATTGGGATTTCAGAAAGACCGGAACCAGAGAGGTCTGCCAGTCGTTGCACTGCATCACATCGGGAATGAAATCCAAAGCAACCATTGCGTCCAGACAGGCCTTGGAGAAATAGGCAAACCGCTCTCCGTCATCGCCGTCACCGTAGATAGCGCCATCCCGACCGCCAAAGTAATACAGATTATCGATAAAGTAAACCTGCACACCGTCGCTGCGGTTTTTTAAGGCGTAAATACCCGCATACTGCTGCCGCCAGCCTACCGCCACGTGAAACTGTCTTACCAGCTCCGTTTCGTATGCGGCGTTGTCCAGAATTTTTTTATAGTAGGGCAAAAACAGCACCACTTCGTTGCCGGGAATCCGGGCCAGCGCGGAGGGCAGCGCCTCCATCACATCGCCAAGACCGCCGGATTTGATATAGGGCGCGCCCCCAGATGCCAAAATGGCAATTTTCATACAATTTCTCCTCGTTTGACAATAATGGGATTGCTGGGTGTTCCCATCAGCTTGGTGTTGGGGTGAACGACTACATCCTTATCCAGAATGACGTATTTCAGCTCGCAGTTTTCACCAACCACCGTGTCGTTCATAATCAGACAGTTTTCCACCTTTGCGCCTTCCTTTACGGTGACCTGCCGGAACAGAACACTGTTGCTCACGCTGCCGTCGAGCATACAGCCGTCGGCAACGATGCAGTTGTTGATGTCGGACGCTTCGCCGTAATAGCAGGGAACGCGGTCACGGACCTTGGTGTAAACGGGGTGGTTGTAGTAGAACAGGTCGTGGCGGGTGGTGCTGTCCAGCAGTGCCAGAGAGTTGCGGAAGTATTCCTCCACGGACTCGTTGAACATAGCAAGACCGGGGAACTGATATACATTGATGGTGATATCGCCCTTCTGCCAGGAGCCAAGCACCAGATCCCGGTCCATATGATATAAGTTTCTGGCAATGCATTCCTTGACCAGTTTCCGCAGCAGGGTCTTGGAAAGCACAAACAGGTCCATAGACGCTAAGTACCCGGCGGGGGCAACATAGTCAACTGCCAGATCGGCAATTTCTCCGTTTTCGTCCAGCTTGATTGCCAAATCGTGCTGCTTGACACCGTCGGCAATGCCTGCTTTTGTGACTACAGTAATATCCTTTCCGCTGTCGATATGGGCGGAGAGAACGCTGTTTAAGTCGATGTTGCACAAAATGGCGGAGTCGGCCATTACCACGTACTCATCGTCCGGACCGAAATTCAGAAAGCCCATAGCGTTGTACAGGTTTTCCAGCTTGCCCCGATAGCTGTGATAGGTGGACATAGCGTAGGGGGTCAGAAATTCCAGACCGCCCTCCTCCAGCTCCAGACCCCATTCTTCACCGGAGCCGATGTGGTTGATAAGACTTTGGTAATTTTTGCGGGAGATGATACCAATGTGGTGGATACCCGCGGCAGTCATATTGGACAGATGGAAGTCAATCTGGCGGTAGCGTCCGCCAAAGGGAATACTGCCCATAGTACGCTTGTCGCTGAGACCGCCCATATTGGCGTCGTTTGCAAAGATAATACCCATTGCGTTCATAGTATTCCCTCCTTTACCGCATTTCACCGGGCAGGAGCACGGTGTTTGCCTCAATGACAGTGCCCTTTGCGGTGACACTGATTTCCTTCTTTGCGCCGGGCGCGAACACGCCTCCTACTACGGCATTGCTGCAGATCTTGGAGTTTTCTCCCAGAATCGCGTGGCGGACAATGGCGCCGGACTCAATCACAACACCGGGCATAACCACGGAGTCCTCCACCACAGCACCCTGACCGATGACACAGCCGGTGGAAATCACGCTGTGCCGGACAGTTCCGTAAATTTCCGAGCCTTCTGCGATAAAGCAGTTGACGGTTTTTGCCTGTGCATCGATGTAAGAGGAGGGCAGGGCATTGTTCCGGGCGTAAATTCTGGAGCGCTCGTCTCCCCGAATGTCAAACTCCGGATGCTTGCCCAGCAGCTCCATATTGGCTTCCCACAGGGAATCGATGGTACCTACGTCCTTCCAATAGCCGTCAAAGGGATAGGCCATCATCTTGTGGCCGGCGTGGAGCAGAGCGGGAATCACGTTTTTGCCGAAATCGTTGGAGGAGTCGGGATTGGCCTCGTCGGTTATCAGAGCCTCCCGCAGGACCTCCCAGTTAAAGACGTAGATACCCATAGAGGCGTTGGTGGACTTGGGCTTGGCGGGCTTTTCCTCAAACTCGTAAATGGAATTGTCGGGGTTGGTGTTGAGAATGCCGAAACGGCTGGCCTCACTCAGCGGCACATTCCGCACCGCAATGGTGCAGGAGGCAGCGTTTCGCTCGTGGTATTCCACCATAGCCGCGTAGTCCATTTTATAAATGTGGTCGCCGGAGAGGACCACAACGTAATCGGGATTGAAGCGCTCAATAAAGTCAATGTTCTGATAAATGGCATTGGCAGTGCCTTTATACCAGCCACTCTTCTTGTCGTGGCGCTCGTAAGGGGGGAGAATCTGGGCGCAGCTGTGGGTTTTGTTCAGACCCCAGGGCTGACCGTTTCCAATGTACTCATTCAGCTCCAGCGGCTGATACTGGGTCAGAATGCCCACAGTGTCAATGCCGGAGTTGACGCAGTTGCTTAAAGGGAAGTCAATAATCCGGTATTTGCCGCCGTAGGGAACGGCAGGCTTCGCGGTTTTCTCCGTCAGAACCTTCAGACGGCTGCCCTGACCACCGGCCAGCAGCATAGCTATGCAGCGCTTTTTTTGAAAATGCATACTTTCGACTCCTTTATGTAAGATGTAGATGTGAAAAAGGCAATACTTCCCACTTTGTATATTCTATAAATACTATAGCATATCTTCTGCCGGAATGAAAGGGGGTATTTTTGCTAAAAACAGGCGGTAGTTTCTGGTAATAATTACAAATGAAAGGAAAATTGCGGCACAATTTGACAAAAATTCCTCGCCCTTTCCAACGACGGTTGCTATTTGTAAAAAACTGTGGTATGATAAAGCCAGTAAAATGAGAGAAGGAACGATTTTGGAGTATAACGACATATACGATGAAAACAGAAAACGCACCGGCCGCGTCCACCTAAGAGGCACCCGCTGGCGCCCGGGAGAGTACGGCCTTGTGGTATGCGTTTGGGTATACGATGGACAGGGCAAGGTGCTTCTCACCCGCAGAGCGCCGGGCAAATCCTTTCCCGGTACCTGGGAGAATCCCGGCGGCGCTGCCAAGGCGGGGGAGACCAGCCGCCAGGCCATTGCCCGGGAGCTTCGGGAAGAAACCGGTATCAGTGTGCCGGAGGAGGAGTTTGAGCTGATTGACAGCGGACGGGAAGGCAGCGCCTATTACGATTACTATTGTGTCCGGCGGGATACGCCCCTTTCCCAGATTGTGCTGCTGCCCGGCGAGACCGACGGCGCCCAGTGGGCGACCTTTGAGCAGGTGCACAGGATGATTGCAGAGAAGAAAATCTGCAGAATTATTGCCAATCAGTTTATCCGGCAGGAGCCGATGCTGCTGAGCAGGCAGGACACCCCGTAAAAAATCCTTGCGTTTTATGAAAATATGCGGTATAATGAAAAAAAGCGTTTTTTCATTGTCCGGCGAAGAACGCTTCAGCCGGACAGAAAAACGCTTTTTCTTTTTTATATAAGAAAACGGAGGAAACAAATATGATTAAACTGACCGAAATGAAGATGCAGCACAACGGTGCGCCTATGCGTTATGCAAAAGGCCATTTTGCCACCAATCACAGCCACATCAATTATTATATAGATATTACATATCCCAAGACCCGCTTAAGCGAGGCAAAAGCCGTGGCAAAGGCGCTGGTGCCCCGCTTTAACAACACCACCATCGTGGACACCATTTTGTGTCTGGACGGTATGGCGGTGGTTGGCACCTGCCTTGCAGAGGAGCTGACAAAGAGCGGCTTCCACAGTATGAACAACCACCAGACCATCTACGTGGTAGAGCCGGAATACAACGCCAACTCCCAGATGATTTTCCGGGACAACATCAAGCATATGATTAAGGGCAAGCACGTTTTGGTGCTGATGGCCAGTATGACCACCGGTTTTACCGCCAAGCGGAGCATTGAGGCAATCGGCTACTACGGCGGTTATGTGGCGGGTGTAGCAGCAATGTACAGTGCGGTGAAGGAGACAGGCAACTGCCCTGTGGCGTCGGTGTATTCGCTGGAGGACCTGCCGGACTATGCCAGCTATGACTTCAGAGAGTGCCCTTATTGTAAGAGCGGACAACCCATTGACGCGCTGGTAAACAGCTTCGGTTATTCGGCTTTGTAATCAAAACGGGACGTGCATCGCACGTCCCGTTTTTCTTATAGCTTTTCCACTTCCTCCAGCCAGATGCGGCCGGTGGCATCGCTGGGCATTCGCCAGTCACCCCGGGGGTTGAGGCAAACACTGCCCACTTTCACCCCGTCGGGCATACAGTTGCGCTTGAATTGCTGGGTGAAGAAACGGCGATAGAAGACCTTCAGCCATTTCTTTACGGTTTCGCTGTCAAACTCCCCGGCAAACGCCCGGCAGGCAAGGGTATAAATTTTTTCGGGGGAGAAGTCAAACCGCAGCATATGGTACAGGAAGAAATCGTGGAGGCTGTAGGGGCCGACCAAATCCTCTGTCTGCTGGGAGATGTTACCGGCTTTGTCCGGGGGCAGCAGCTCGGGACTGATGGGGGTGTCCACAATGTCCAAAAGCACTGCCTTGGCATCGGCAAAACGGGGTTGCTCTGCAATGGCGGAGATAATCCAGCGGATAGCTGTCTTGGGTACGGAGGCGTTGACGCCGTACATACTCATATGGTCACCGTTGTAGGTGCACCAGCCCAAAGCCAGCTCGCTCAAATCGCCGGTGCCTACCACAATACCGCCCACCACGCCGGCGTAGTCCATAAGAATCTGGGTGCGCCCACGGGCCTGGGCATTTTCATAGGTGGTGTTAAACACGTTGGGGTCGTGACCGATGTCACGGAAATGGGTACTTACCGCATCCTTGATGGAAATCTCCTTTGCGGTAATGCCCAGCGTTTTCATCAGCTCCAGTGCGTTGCGGTAGGTGCGGTCGGATGTACCGAAGCAGGGCATTGTCACGCCGTGGACATCGCTCATAGGTCTGCCCAGACGGTGCATCGCCTCCGCGGCGACCAGCAGCGCCAGTGTGGAATCCAGACCGCCGGAAATGCCAATGACAGCCTTTGCGCCGATAGCCTTCAGCCGCTGTGCAAGGCCGGTTACCTGAATGTTGAAAATAGTGTTGCACCGTTCCAGCCGGTCTTCGGCGGTGTCGGGTACAAAGGGGAGCTTGTTGAGCTTGTAAAGCGTGCCGTCGGCACACAAGGGCGCATTGTGACAAAGGACTGTCCGAACGGGCTGGGTCTTGCCGTAAATGGTTGTGGCGTCCCGCACGCTCTTGTTCTTTTTCCGCTCAGCACGCACCTTGCCCAGGTCGCAATCCTGAATCAGCAGGTAATCTGTCTGTAAAACCTGTGCATTTTCTGCCAGAATGTTGCCGTTTTCCGCAACAAGGCTGTGACCGGAAAACACCAAATCCTGGGTGGACTCGGTGTAGCCGGCAGAGGTAAAGGCATATACACAGCCACAGATGGAGGACTGATGGCGCACCAAATCTCTGCGATAGGCACGCTTGCCCACAGCCTCATTGGAGGCGGACAGATTCAGAATTACCTCTGCGCCGTTCAGGGTCAGCACAGTGGAGGGGGGTACGGGGGACCACAGGTCCTCGCAAATCTCAACGCCCAACAGAGCATCGCCAACCCGGAACACCAAATCCCGGCCTACGGGAATGTCGTAATCGCCCAACAGACCCAAATCCCGGGCGCAGACGGTCTGCACTGTCAAATCCTCCGAGGAGGAAAACCACCGGCGCTCATAAAACTCCCGGTAGTTGGGCAGATACGTCTTGGGAACAATGCCCCGCACCAGACCGTCCTGCACAATCACGCCGCAATTATACATCTGCCCCCGGATTAGCAGGGGTGTTCCCACTGCCACAGTCAGATGGGGTGTGCATTCGGTGTGTCTGCAAATCTCCGCCAGACCTGCCGCGGCTGCGTTCAAAAGTGCGTCCTGGAAGAACAGGTCGGCGCAGGAGTATCCTGTGAGTGCCAGCTCGGGGAACAGGGCTACGTCGCAGCCGGCTGCCTCAGCTTCTGAGATTTTTGCACAGATATTCCGGGTGTTTTCTGCTACATCCGCCACACGCACCGGGGGAACGGCGCAGGCAATGCGAATATAATCCAGCATAAAATCCCTCCATTAGATAGTATATAAAGGTATCATACCACATTCTCCCCGTTTTGCAAGGAGATTATGAAAAAAATCCCCCCACCGATGCAGGTGAGGGGATTGGGTGGTTTTTGCATAAAAAAATACCCACAAAATGGAAAAAACACATTGACATACAAAATTCTATGTGATAGAATGGTCTTCCATACTGTGAGATTATGGGTTTTTATCGATTTTCCCCAGTGTGAGCATTATATCATGACGTGGGTACAGTTGTCAAGTGTAAATATTTACAAACTAACAACCGTTCCGTGCGTATTAAAATGCAGAAAACACAAGATTCCGGTTTCCATACCGAAAGAAAGGCTGTGATGAAACATATGGCAATGGTCAAGGACCAGATGTTCGGCAAGACCATGCGTAAGTCCTACGCGAAGTACCAGGAAATTCTGGAAATGCCCAATATGCTGAAAATCCAGAAGGATTCCTATCAATGGTTCCTGGATGAGGGTCTGCGTGAGGTTTTCAAAGATGTTGGTGTCATTACCGACTTCTCCGGCAAGCTGGAGCTGAGCTTCCTGGATTACTCCATGAACGACAAGCCCAAGTACACCATCGAGGAGTGCAAGGAGCGGGACGCTACCTACGCGAAGCCCATTAAGGTACGGGTGCGCCTGCGCAACACCGAGACCGACGAAATCAAGGAGCAGGAAATCTTTATGGGAGATTTCCCTGTTATGACCAATGGCGGCACCTTTGTGATTAACGGTGCTGAGCGTGTCATCGTCTCCCAGATTGTCCGCAGCCCCGGTATGTACTATACCCACGATGTGGACAAGGCTGACCAGCACACCTACACCGCAACGGTGATTCCTTACCGTGGCGCGTGGCTGGAGTATGAGACTGACCTGTCCGACGTGTTCTGGGTCCGTATCGACAAGAACCGCAAGCTGCCCATCACCTGTCTGATCCGCGCGCTGGGTGTGGACACCGATGAAAAGATTAAGGAGCTCTTCGGCAATGACGCCAGAATTCTGGCCACGCTGGAAAAGGATACCTGCAAGACCCGGGAAGAGGGTCTGCTGGAAATCTACCGCCGTCTGCGTCCCGGTGAGCCTCCCACGGTGGAGACTGCTGCTGCCCACTTGGAGGGCCTGCTGTTTGACGCCCACCGTTACGATGTGAGCGCTGTCGGTCGTTATAAATTCAACAAGAAGATGGATATTTGGAGCCGCCTGTCCGGACAGGAGGCTGCAGAGCCCATTGCCGACCCCATGACCGGCGAAATTCTGGTTATGCCCGGCGAGATTATCTCCCGCGCCCGCGCCCACGAGCTGTCTGAGCTGGGTGTTTCCGAGGCTGTTGTGAGAATCGGCGACCAGAATGTGAAGGTGTTCTCCAACCGTATGGTGGATATGGCCCGTTTCGTGGACTTCGATCCCAAGCAGTACGGCATTAAGGAGCGCGTGCGTTTCAGCGTGCTGAAGGAAATGCTGGAGACTCCCGACATCGACTGGGAGACTGCAATTGTTGCACGCATGGACGAACTGATTCCCAAGCACATCATTGTGGACGATATTATGGCTTCCATTAACTACCTCAACTGTGTAGCTATGGGCATCGGCACTGCCGACGATATTGACCACCTGGGCACCCGCCGTCTGCGTTGCGTGGGCGAGCTGCTGCAGAACCAGTTCCGTATCGGCTTCAGCCGTCTGGATCGTGTCATTCGTGAGCGTATGACAAGTCGGAGGCCAAGCGGTCTTAGGGAGACAATTACTGCCTTC
>JAZTWB010000054.1:0-31441 GCA_045635645.1 Faecousia sp.
AAGCCGTAGATGATACCCGCCACGCTTCGGGGCATTGCCGCCTCGGTATAGGGAACGCCGTAGCCCATCGTATCGCAGGCGCGGATTTTCACGGGAACACCCGCCTGCCGGGAGAGCTTTTGCAGCTCGTTGACAAAGGGCACCACAAAGCCGTAAAAGTCGGCGCGGGTAATGTCCTCCAAGTGACAGCGGGGTACGATACCCGCCTCAAAAGCCTCGGACACCGCCGCCAGATAATGCTCCAGCACCTGCTTACGGGTCATCTTCATCTTCTTGAAGATATGGTAGTCACTGCAACTGACCAGAATACCGGTCTCCTGAATGCCCATATCACGGGCCAGCTTGAAGTCCTCCTTGCTGGCACGAATCCACGTGGTGATTTCCGGGAACTTCAGGTCCAGTGCCATACACTTTTCAACCGCCTCACGGTCCTTCTTGCTGTAAATAAAGAATTCCGTCTGGCGAATGATGCCGTAAGGTCCGCCCAGCTTGCTCAGCAGCTTATAGATGTTCACAATCTGGTCCACGGTGTAGGGCTCAACAGACTGCTGGCCGTCCCGCAGGGACGTAACGGTAATCCAGATTTCCTCCGCCATAATCATAGGGACTCGGCGGTGGTTAAACGCCACCTTGGGCACCATTCCCTCGGTGTAGATATCCCGCTGCAGGTTGGGCTCGCTAATATCCTGCAGGGAGTATTTATAAGACTTCTGCTCCAGAAGATTGGTCTTGTTGGAAATTTCTAACATATACATCCCCTCGTTCTTGCTTGGTTTTTGGAATCCTTGGATTCTTGTATACAATTATACGCAACATCCCTGCAAAGTCAAGGACTTATTCAGAAAATATACATCTATTGTATAAAAAATCCGCCTGCCGCGGCATACGGCAGGCAGATTTATATTATGTGTTGCGGAAGCGCGCCAGAAAATCTCTGGTCTCCTGCTTCTGGGGATTGCCGAAGACCTCCTCCGGTGTTCCCTGCTCGCAGATGACGCCCTCATTCATATACACCACCCGGTTACTTACGTCCCGGGCGAAGGCCATTTCGTGGGTAACCACCAGCATAGTCATACCCTCCTGGGCCAGCTGCTGCATAACAGAGAGCACCTCGCCCACCATTTCCGGGTCAAGAGCGGAGGTAGGCTCGTCGAACAGCAGGACCTCCGGATTCATCGCCAGCGCTCTGGCAATGGCCACACGCTGCTTCTGTCCGCCGGAAATCTGACGGGGCTTTGCGTTGATGTAGGGCCCCATACCCACCTTTTGCAGGTAGTAGAGCGCAATCTCTCTGGCTTCCTCCTTGCTGCGGCCCAGCACCTTCATCTGTCCTACCATACAGTTTTTCAGTACGGTCATATTGTTGAACAGGTTAAATGACTGGAACACCATACCCACGTGGCTGCGGTACTCGTGGGGCTTGACCTTCCGGTCTGCCACATTCTCACCGTTGTACCAAATCTCGCCGTGGGTGGGGGTCTCCAGAAGGTTAATGCACCGCAGCAGCGTGGATTTGCCGGAGCCAGACGCGCCGATCACGGAAATCACGTCGCCCTTGGAGACGGTAAAATCAATATCCCGCAGAACAACGTTACTGCCGAAGGACTTGGACAGGTGCTTAACTTGTAAAATCTCATTGCCCATATCACATATCCTCCTGAAACTCTCTGCTCTTTTCCGCAAAGGCATTGTTTTTATCGGGGTGTGAGTAGGTACCGGCGGACATTGTCAGACTGTCAATTTCCACCAGCTTATAGCTGCCTGCGCCGTCCATCTTCTTCTCCCACATACGCAGCAGGAAGGAGGCAATCAGCGTCATAGACAGATAGCCCACCATTTCGATGGCTGCGGAGGGGAAATACTGGTAGGTGGTACCGGCAACACTCTTGTGGATGGCAAAGAACTCGGTGAAGCCGATGATGCTCATCACGGAGGTATCCTTGATGTTGATAATCAGGTTGTTGCCGATTTGGGGCAGAATGTTCCGCAAAGCCTGGGGCAAAATCACGTTGGTCATGGTCTGCCAGTGGGTCATACCGATTGCCTTTGCGCCCTCGGTCTGGCCGGGGTCAATGGAGATAATACCGCCGCGGACAGACTCTGCCATATAGGCGCCGGTATTCACGGAAACAACCACAAAAGCGCACAGCCAGACATTGGAAAACCGCAGGGCGTAATTTGTAAAGTACGGCAAGCCGTAATAAATCACAACCGCCTGCAGAATCATAGGCGTGCCCCGGAAGACTTCCACGTAAATCTGGTTGATAATGCGAATTGCACGCAGCAGAATCCGCTTAAAAATGTTATCGTTCTTTGTAAACGGAATGGTGTTGAGAATACCGCACATTAGGCCGATGATACAACCAACCGCGGTACACAGCACCGCCAGAGAAATGGTATTCCACACGCCGGACAGGTAAAGGCCTGCGTATTCATTCCACAAACGGACAATATCATTGCCAAGCTTTACAAATATGTTCATAGGCAGCTCCTTTATTTAATATGCGGAAGCGCTGCCGCTTCCGCATATTGGCTTTTTTTACTCTTCGATGGGCTGAACGGCAACAGCCTGTGCCATCAGCTTGTTGAAATCATCTGCGTTCATGGGATCCAGAACCTTGTTCATTGCGTCCAGCAATGTCTTGTTGCCCTCGCGGACGGAGATACCGATGTTGACTTCCTCGTCGGAAACCTGGAAGTTATCCGTAGAGTTGGAGAAGTCCAGAATGGTCAGGTTGGGGTAGGTAATCACAGCGCCCTGTGCGGTGGGCATATCGGTACATACGAAGTCGCAGGTACCGGAGCTGACAGCCAGAAGCATTGCGCCGGCGTCATCAGCGGCGGGCTGAATGGTAGCGCTCTTAATCTGGGGCAGGCAGGTGTCGTACCAGATGGTGCCGCGCTGGGAGGTGCAGGTACCGGTCAGCTGGCTGATGCCGGTAGCGCTTGCCAGAGGGGAATCCTTCTTGGTCAGGCAGACGATGGATGCGTAGATGTAAGGACCGGCAAAGTCAACGATCTCTTCACGCTCTGCGGTCATAGACTGGCCGGCGATGGCGCAGTCAATCTCACCGGTCTGGACAGCGGGTACCAGGGAATCCCAGTCCAGCTTCTTGACTTCCAGCTCCCAGCCGTTGGCTTCGCAAATCTTCTTTGCCATCATCACGTCGTAGCCGTTGGCGTAAGCGCCGGGAACGTTGGCGATGGGGACAGCGCCGTTGGCATCATCGGTCTGCGCCCAGTTGTAGGGAGCGTAAGCACATTCCATACCCACAGTCAGAACGCCGTCTTCCACACCGGTCTTCTGTGCGCTGCCGCAAGCGGCCATAGACATTACCAGCATCAGGGCAAGCACCAAACATACAATTCTCTTCATAATTTTCTTTCCTTCCTTTTTCCCGTTTCGGGTTGATAATAAAAAATTGGACCGCTTTCGTTAAGCGATCCAACAGCAAAAATCTATACCAAAACAGTATGGAATAACCACTGCAGTCGATAGCGCTTCACAAAAGTTTGTGACAGTCCGGCAGATGTTCTCTGACGACCCAGCAGGAAAAACTCAGGCATTTTTTCCAACTTCGGCGGTGTCCCCTTTCCCTCTTTGCGGCTGCCTGGCCTTGCAAGGAGGTACTGATGAATCCCGCGCCTCTATCTCAAGCGATTCAATTTTTCTCTATACTACCACCGACATTACCGGTTGTCAACCCCTTTTTTTCTTTTTTCGCATAATTATGCAAAAACAATGAAAGGACGGGGCTGCGTACCCCGTCCTTTTGTATTGTTTTTCCCTTATCTTTCCTCGCGGAAGTAGGAAAGGCCAAGGCTCTGGGGCGGCTGATGCTCCCGCTTTTTCCGCATACTGGTAATAATCAGCACCAGCAGGGTTACCACGTAGGGCAGCAGGTTAAACAGCTCCCGGTTAGCATCGTGTCCTAAATGGAAGAAGTGGTGCACATAGTTATATACATTACACAGCGCGCCGAACAGGAACGAGCCGAGGATTGCCATCGTGGGCTTCCACAGAGCAAAGATAACCAGTGCAATTGCCATCCAGCCACGGTCGCCGAAGGCGTTGTTGGACCACACGCCGTTGGCGTAAGCCATCACATACTGCAGTCCGCCCAGACCTGCAATGGCGCTGCCGATGCAGGTAGCCACGTACTTATAGCGGGTGACGCGGATACCGGCAGCGTCCGCTGTGGCAGGGCTTTCGCCCACAGCCCGCAGGTTAAGGCCTACACGGGTACGGTTCAGTACATACGATACCACCAGCGCAATCACCACAGATGCGTAGGTGAGGAAATCGTGAGACAGGAAAATCTGTCCAAACCAGCCACAGTCATCGGCAAAGGGCAGCTTGACACGGAAGAAGTCACTGGTCTTGGTGAGGATAACGTTGGGAACATCGCTGTCCACCAGCTTTGCCAGAGAGCCGCCGAAGAAGTTGCCGATGCCGATACCGAAGGTGGTCAGCGCCAGACCGGTGACGTTCTGGTTTGCCCGGAGGGTGACTGTCAGGAAGCTGTAAATCAGACCCATCAGCACAGAGCCTGCGATGGCGCACAGCAGCGGAATGAGTACTGCCAGCGCCGGCACCATATTCTCCTTTACGTTGCCGCAGGACATTTCATACAGGAACGCGCCGATGACACTGCTGATTGCGCCCACGTACATAATGCCGGGAATGCCCAGATTCAGGTGACCGGACTTTTCGGTGACGATTTCACCGGTGGAGCCGTAGAGCAGCGGAACACCCAGAGGAATGGCGCTGCTGATAAATGCTACCAGAATATTCATACTGCCGCGCCTCCTTTCCTGCTGTGACGGAATTTCACGGAATACTGAATGAAGAACTCACAGCCCACAAGGAACAAAATCACAATGCCGGAGACAATGTCGGCATAGGAGCTGTTGAGGAAGAAGGTATCTGCCACCTTGGCTGCACCGGTTTCCAGGAATGTCACAAGGCCGGACATAGCTGCCATAATGAATGGGTTGAACTGACCCAGCCAGGAAATCATAATGGCGGTAAAGCCCTGGCCGCCCACTGTGCTGGTGTTGATGGAGTGGTCGGTACCGGACACCAGAAGCATACCGGCAATGCCGCAGACAGCGCCGGAGATAATCATTGTGCGAATGATGACCTTTTTCACGTTGATACCCACGTAGCGGGCGGTGTTCTGGCTCTCACCCACCACAGCGATTTCATAGCCGTGCTTGCTGTATTTCAGGTAAATATGCACCACAAACATCAGCAGTGTCACCACCAGAATGTTCAGCAGGTATTTTTCACCGAACAAAATGGGCAGGTTGCCCTCGGCAACGGGTTTGATGATGTTGGAGCCTGCGCCTGCTGTGGTCAGCACCACGTAGTAGGCCACAATCTGGGTAGCTACGTAGTTCATCATCAGGGTAAACAGGGTTTCGTTGGTTTTATACTGGGCGTGGAACAGTGCGGGAATCAAGCCCCAGATTGCGCCCGCAGCCACGCTGGCAACCAGAATAATAAGCAGCAGCACGGCGTGGGGTACGGCGTCGCCGATTTCAATCATACACACCATTGCCGCCAGGCCGCCGATCAGCGCCTGTCCCTCTGCGCCGCAGTTCCAGAAGCGCATTCTGAAAGCGGGGGTCACACCCAGCGCCAGACACAGCAAAATCGCAGTCTGCTGAAGGAAACGCCACAGCATCGTGGTTTTTCCCTGGAAAATACGGCCAAATACGCCCGTAAACATAATTTCATAGACCTTGAAGAAGGATGCGCCGGTAAGCAAGGATGAAATCAAGCCGCTCAGCAGCAAGCCAATGACAATGGCTGCAAGACGAATCAGCCATGCCTTTCCGGCAGGCAGATGGTCTCGCTTGGTCAAATGCAGCAGCGGTTCGTGGGTCTTTTTTGCGGTTTTAGCCATTTTCGCTGCCTCCTTCCACAGGCACTGCCTCAGTCTTTGTCATCAGCAGGCCAATCTCTTCCTTGGTAGCCGTACGGGCATCCACCACGCCGGTAATCCTGCCGGAGCCGATGACCATAATCCGGTCGCACAGTTCCAGCAGCACGTCCAGATCCTCACCCACGAAGATAACAGCTACGCCCTTTTCTTTCTGCTGATTCAGCAGGTTGTAAATCAAATAAGAGGAGTTAATGTCCAGTCCACGGACAGGGTACGCCGCCATCAGCACGGTGGGCGAAGAGGCAATTTCCCGTCCTACCAGCACCTTTTGCACGTTACCGCCAGACAGACGGCGTACGGGCGTATCGGCACCGGGCGTGACAACCTCAAGACTTTCAATGATGTGCTGTGCCAGGTCCTTGGGCTTTTTCCGCTCCAGGAACACGCCCTTGCCTTTGCGGTAGCTGCGCAGCATCATATTGTCCACGATGTCCATATTGCCCACAAGGCCCATGCCCAGACGGTCCTCCGGCACGAAGGACAGCCGCACGCCCAGCTCCCGAATCTGAATGGGAGTCTTGTTCCGCAGGTCGTCTACCTGACCGGTCTTGGGATTATGGTAAAGGATATCGCCCTGGCTGAGCATCTGCAGTCCGGCAATGGCCTCCAGCAGCTCCCGCTGGCCGGAGCCGGCAATGCCCGCAATGCCCAGAATTTCGCCGGAACGGGCAGTGAAGGAAATATTGTCCAGCACCGTATTGCCCTGCCGGTCAGTACAGCTGATGTTGTGGACCTCCAGCCGGTCGGCTGTGTCCTTGGGCTCGGTACGGTTGATGTTCAGCTCCATCTTCTTGCCCACCATCATTTCGGTGAGCTCGCTCTCGTTGGTCTCGGCGGTGTTGACCGTACCCACGTATTCACCCTTGCGCAGGACGGACACCCGGTCGGACAGGCTCAGCACCTCGTGGAGCTTGTGGGTAATGATGATAATGCATTTGCCATCGTCACGCATACGGCGCAGAACAGCAAAGAGCTTTTGGGTTTCCTGGGGGGTAAGCACAGCGGTGGGCTCGTCCAGAATCAGAATGTCTGCGCCCCGGTAGAGGACCTTAATAATCTCCACCGTCTGCTTTTCAGACACAGACATCGTGTAGATTTTCTTCTTAGGGTCTACGTCAAAGCCGTACTTGTGGCAAATTTCGGCCACCTTCTGCTCTGCAGCCTTCAGATTGTACTTGCCGTCTTCCAGACCCAGTACAATGTTCTCTGTGGCGCTGAACACATCCACCAGCTTAAAGTGCTGGTGAATCATACCGATTTTATAGGCAAAGGCATCCTTGGGAGAGGCAATGGTAACCTCCTCGCCGCCGATGAAGATTTGACCCTCATCGGGAAAATAAATACCGGAAATCATATTCATAAGGGTGGTCTTGCCGCTGCCGTTCTCGCCCAGAATGGACAGAATTTCTCCGTGGTTAGCGGTAAGACAGACGTTTTTATTGGCGATTACCTTGGCGCCAAAGGTTTTGGTGATGTTCTTCAGTTCGATTGCTGCTGTTTTCTCCAAACCAAAAGCCCTCCTTTTCTAAGTCCTCAAAAGCAGGCTGACACACCGGTCAGCCTGCTTTTCAATACCGGAATAAAGCGGGTAAGGCGGGGCGGGTAAATACCCGCCTCGCCTTTTGTTTTATAAATTAGCCGTAGTTACGGTCCAGCAGATTGATGCCGTCGATTTCGATATCGAAGTAGGGGCCGGAACGGAACTTGGACTCCTGGAAGATGCCGTTGGCAATAACCTCGGTGTCCTTCTCGAAGGCAGCGTCGGTATCGACGTCAGCCTTGTAGGAGCTCAGGGTCTCGCCCTTAACGGTGAAGTTCTTGGTGTCGAAGACGTTGATGGTGCCGTCCTTCAGACCCTTGATAACCTCGTCCAGCTTAGCCTGGGTGCCGGCAGCAACGTTCTTGCCCATTTCGGTCAGAACAACAGAGCCGGTCTCGATGGTGCCGGTCCAGTCAGCAGCGATTTCCTTGCCTTCCTTAACCTGAGTGATCATGTACTCAAAGTAAGGAGCCCAGTTGATACGGGAGGAGATCAGGAAGGTCTCGGGGCAAGCGGCGTTGGTGGAGCCGTTGTAGGAAACGTTGGGAACCTTGGCAGCCTCACAAGCAGTGGGAGCGCCCATAGAGTCAGCGTGCTGGGAAATCAGAACACAGCCGCCGTCGATCAGAGCCTGTGCAGCCTGCTTTTCCTTGGTCTCGTCGTACCAGGAGCCGGTGAACTTAACGTCCATAGTTACTTCGGGAACGATGGACTTTGCGCCCAGGTAGAAGGAGGTGTAGCCGGACATAACTTCTGCGAAGGTGAATGCGCCAACATAGCCCATCTTAGCCTGTGCAGCAGTGATCTTGCCGGCGTCGATCATTTCCTTCAGCTTCAGACCGGCAACAACACCGGCAGCGTAACGACCCTGGTAGATGGAAGCGAATGCGTTGTGGAAGTTCTTAACGCCGGCGGTGTGAGCCTGGGTGCCGGTAGCGTGGCAGAACTCTACGTCGGGGTACTTCTTGGCAGCCTCGATCAGGAAGGACTCGTGGCCGAAGGAGTCAGCGAAGATGATGTCGCACTCTTCGGTCTCAATCAGTTCAACAGCTGCGTCGTAGCAAGCCTGAGACTCAGGAATCTGGGTCTTCTGAACCATAGTGACGTTCATCTTCTTGCAGGCCTCAACGGCTGCGTCGATGAAGTTCTTGTCATAGGTGGACTGCTCGTCGTGCAGGAAGATGAAGCCGACCTTCAGGGTGTCCTTGTCGTCGGCGCTGTTGCCACAGGCGACCATACCGAATACCATCAGAGCAGCCAGCAGCAGAGCAATAAGCTTTTTCATTTGTGTGTTCCTCCGTTTGTTTTTTAATATTTTATCGGTTTCACCGATAGGATTAACAACAAATAAGGGTCTCTTCGGAAGCCTCAGCATCCTATGCAAAATACACTCGTATTTTATCACAATCCCTTGTTTTTTGTCAATAAGTTTCCATCCTGTATATTGCAAAAAAACCCTTTCTTTGTTATAATATGGAAAACTGGAACACAGTTTGCAGAATAAGGAAAGAAAGAGGCAGACGCTATGAATTGTTTGGAAGCCAGAATCGCCCGTGACGGCGTAGTCAAAGAAGGAAATGTGCTGAAGGTGGACAGCTTTCTCAACCACCAGATGGACATCGAACTGATGAATGAAATCGGCGTAGAATTTTATAAGCGCTTTCAGGGAAAGCCCATTAATAAGATTTTGACCATTGAGGCATCTGGCATTGCCATTGCCTATGCGGTGGCTCAGCAGTTCCACGTTCCGTTGCTGTTTGCCAAGAAGTCCAAATCCATCAACATCGCCGGTGACACCTACGTTGCCGAAGTGGAATCCTTTACCCACAAAAACAAGAACACTGTGTTGGTGTCCAAGCAGTTCCTCAGCGCAGATGACCACGTGCTGATTATCGACGATTTCCTTGCCAACGGCTGCGCCCTGCAGGGACTTATCTCCATCGTAGACCAAGCCGGCGGTACCGTAGAGGGAATCGGCATTGCCGTAGAAAAAGGCTTCCAGCTGGGCGGACAGATTATCCGCAATCTGGGCTACCACCTGGAATCCCTGGCTATTGTGGAGTCTATGAACCACGAAACCGGCGAAATCGTCTTCCGCCAGCAATAAACCATATATGCCACCGCGCCCGATATGTGCATAATGCACAAAATCGGGCGTGTTTTTTCTGCACCGTTACAGTTAATTTACAAACATTTTATATGTTTATTTTGAAAATCTATGATATAATGTTAGTAGCGGCAATCACGTCGCCATTATCTGTGCGGCAAAGGAGCTATTATGAATAACGTCCTGTTCTTTTTAACACCGAAGGCTATGTGCGCCTTCTTATATGATGATTATACCGTTCGACAAGCACTTGAGAAAATGGAGACCTCCGGCTTCGCCGCCCTGCCTATCCTCAACAAGCGGGGCGAATACCGAGGCACACTCACCGAGGGCGATCTGCTGTGGGCGCTGAAGAATATGTGCTATATGGATATGCGGCAGGCAGAGGCCAGACGGATTATGGAAATCGCCCACCGGAAAGACTACATACCCGTCCGTGTCACCACCGATATGCACGATTTGGTACAGCGGGCCAGCGGGCAGAATTTTGTTCCCGTAGTGGACGACAAGGATACCTTTATCGGCATCATCACCAGAAGCGCCATTATCAAGTACTGCTCCCAGCAGCTGTTTCCCGAGGATTGATACATAAATGCCACCCGATGGGTGGCATTTTTTATATTGAAAAAGCTTCCGTTTTCTGGTAAAATAAAAGAAACTATGCCCTTGGAGGGAATGTATGAACGACGAAAAGCTGAAAGCGGTGCTGGGTGCAAATATTGCCGCCTATCGCAAGCGGCAGGGACTGACCCAGGCTAAGCTGGCTGAACAATTGAATTATTCCGACAAGGCCGTGTCCAAATGGGAGCGGGGTGAGTCTATGCCCGACGTGCTCACACTGGTGCAGCTATCAGAGCTGTTTGCCATCAGCGTCAACGACCTTCTGGTAGACCCCAGGCAGCTGCCGGAGCAGACCGGTGTTGTGGTGGGCAAGATGGAACAGGCTGTGGAAAAAGCCCTCAAGCGCAAGGCTGACAAACAGAGCATCTTAGGTCTTAGCTCTCTGCTGGTGTGGTTTGTTGCTCTGCTGATTTTTGTGGTGGTGTCCTCCCTGGGCATCTCCAGAAGCTGGATGGCATTTGTTTACGCCATTCCCGCCAATGCCATTGTTCTGCTGAGTCTGCGGTCTGCGTGGCGGGATTTCCGCTGGAATAAGACCTTGGTTTCCATTATTATGTGGGGCGTAATTCTAAGCCTGTATCTGTCACTTTTGCTGTTTGCAAAGCTTAATATCTGGAAGCTGTTCCTGCTGGGAATCCCCGGACAGCTGGCGGTGTTTTTCTGGTTCCGGCTGTTCCGGAAGCAACCTAAGGGGGAGTAAAATGGATAAGGCCTCTCTGCGCCGGGAAATCCGGGAGAAAAAGCGCGCTATGACGGAAGCGGACATCTGCCTGCGCAGTAAAAAGCTGGCGGAGCTGTTTATCACCTCCCCCGCCTATCGCGATGCCAGGACTATCTACGGCTACCTGCCCTACAATCAGGAGGTACGCACTGTACCTATGCTGGAGCAGGCGCTGCGGGACGGCAAACGGGTGGCAGTTCCCAAGGTGTATGGCGAGACGATGCGATTCATATACTTAGATGACCTGTCCGCAGTAGCAAAAGGCTACAGCGGTATTCCCGAGCCGGTAGCAGACGGTCCTGTTGCCGATGACCCCACCGCTCTGGTGCTGATGCCCGGGCTGGCATTTACCCTTGCCGGTGACAGAATGGGCTACGGCGGCGGATTTTACGACCGTTTTTTGGCGGACGAGCCGGACCATCCCACTCTGGCGCTGTGTTACGATTTTCAAATTGTGGAAAGTCTGCCCACAGAGGAATTTGACATTCCTGTGGATACTGTTCTGTGGGCATAACGAGGTAGACTATGCACATTCCTTCGGTTACAACGGACTGTTTGGAGCTGGTGACCTTCCGGCAGGCGCTGGAAGCTGCCAACACCCCCTCCGACAGCTACGATATTAAAAAGTGGCTCTATGCTCCGAATTTCTATTCTGAATACCGGTACATTCTGGGCACGCGGGGAAAGAATCCGCTGATTTGCATCGGCATCAATCCCTCCACCGCCCAACCGGATGATTTGGACAATACCCTCAAATCTGTGGAACGGATTGCCCTGGGCAACGGCTTTGACAGCTTTATTATGTTCAACGTCTACGCCCAGCGGGCCACCGACCCCGACGCGATGGAGCAGTGCTGCAACCTGCGGCTTCACAAAGAGAATTTAGAGGCTTTCCGCTACGTGCTGTCCATTTCCCAAGCTCCCGCTGTGTGGGCGGCGTGGGGTACGATTATTGAAAAGCGGGCGTATCTTCCCGGGTGCTTGCAGGATATGCTGGCGGTTGGCAAGGAATACGGTGCCAGCTGGTACTGTGCCGGACGCACCAGCAAAAAAGGCCACCCTCACCACCCGCTGTACTTACGCAAGGACGAAAAAATCCGCCCCTTTGACGTGGATGCTTACCTGAAAACGCTTTAGGAGACAAGCTATGGAAAACGAGTGCGAAACCTGCTGGTATTTTGACTACGACGAAGAGTATGACGAATACTACTGCAAAATGGATTTGGACGAGGATGAGGTATACCGTCTGTATACCAATCCCAAAGCTCACTGCCCTTACTATCGGCAGGGAGACGACTACACCTTGGCAAGGAGGCAGTAAATGAAACGAATATTGCTATTTCTGCTGGTGGCTCTGCTGCTGGCAGGCTGCAACCGGGAGCCGGTACCTACCGACCCTACCAATCCGCCCCCGCAAACAGAGGAAACCAAGTCGCTGTATGTGCCGGAAAGCAACGCCGAACAGCAGACCGAGGGCGCAGTGCTTTCCTACACACTGGGAAAGGACACTTATTCCGACATTCGCGCGCTGGGCAACCACCTGCTTCTGGTTGGCAAGAAGAACTGGCTGGTGCTGTCCGGCGAAGAGGGCAAGCCTCTGGCATCTCTCAGTGACGATGCCTTTACATCCGTGCAGAACATAGATACTACCACCACCGGCGCGGCCTACTACATACCCAACAACCGGCAAGTGGTGATTCTCAATCCTCAGCTGCAAAAGGTCACCCAGATTGAGCTGCCGAAAACCATTGTGGACACACCGGTCATCAGCTTAGCGCGCAACGAAGTGTTCTACTCCGCCGGCTCTGAGATTCGGGCGTGGAACATTACCACCGGTATCTCCCGTTTGCTGCGGAAGCAATCCAGCGTCACGTACTCCCTGCTGGGTCATTACTTTGACAGCACAGTCCTGCTGTGCCGGATTACCGACGAGTCCGGCAAGGTGCGTACAGAGTACATCTCCGCAGAGACCGGCCAGACCCTCCGGAACGCGGAAGAGGTTGTTTCCCTGCACACCTTTAAAGAAAACTACTTCGCCTTCTGGCAGGACGGCACGATGCTGCAATCGGTCTTCGGCGACAGAAAGCAAGAGCCGAAAAGCTTCTCCCTCCCCTATCCTGCCGACAGCGGCGGCCGGGCGGCTGTGCCGGAAATGAACGGCGTTGTGAATTACGTTCTGACAGAAGAAGGGCTGACGCTTTCCTTCTATGAACTGCAGGACGGCAAATTAACCGCGCAGGTAACCCTGCCCGGGGTGGGGCTTCCTACAAAGGTTTTCAGTGACGGAAAATACGTTTGGTTCCTCACCGTGGACAAGGAAAATCTCCTCTACCGCTGGGATATTACCAAATCTCCCGCAGCAGATGAATGGCTCCACGTGGGACACCTCTACACAGAAGAGAATCCCGACACCGAGGGCCTTGCCCAGTGCCGGGAGCAGGCAACCGCCTACGAGCGGAAGTACGGCGTGAAGCTGGTCTTCTGGAACGATTCCCTCAAGACCACCGGCGGTCATACCGTAAAGGTGGAGTACCACCCCCAGGTTATCACACAGACCATTGAAAAGCTGATTCCCACACTGGCGCAATTCCCGGAGCGCTTCCTACAAAAGACTGTAGAAGCAGGCTGGATTCGCCTTGTGCTGGTGCAGAGCATTGAGGGCGGTGCCGATTGGGTGCAATTCTGGGAAAAGGGTGACTGCTGGGTAATCCTGTCCGTCCAGGGCGATGTGGTCAACTCCCTGCTACAGGGAATGGCCTACGGCATTGACAGCCACATCATAGGCAACAGCCGCGATTTTGACGGCTGGAACGATTTAAATCCCGAAGGCTTTGTGTACAGTCCTGACAACACCGCTGAAAGTGGCGCTGCCTACTTAGATGGTGAGGCCAGAGCCTTCACCGATGCCGCTGCAATGCGGTATCCCCACGAGGATCGCTGCCGGATATTCTACAACGCTATGCTGCCGGACAATCAGGAGATGTTCACCTCCCCCATTATGAAGGAAAAGCTCCTGCGGGTATGCACCGGAATTCGGGAAGCATACAATCTGGAAAAGAAAACCGTAGACTATCCCTGGGAGCAGTATTTGGACAGCTCCATTGCATATGTGGAGAAGAAATAACTTAAAATAAACAAAGCCCCTGTTGCTTTATCAGCAACAGGGGCTTATTTTTATTTACTCAGCGTCGGTCTCGGGGGTTTCTTCTTCGGAAGTCTCTTCGATGACAGGCGCTTCTTCTGCGGAAGCCTCCTCTTCTGCGGGAGCTTCCTTAGCGGAGGCAGCCTTCTTGTTTTTCTTAACCTGAATCAGCATAAGCATAATCAGCAAGGCACATACACACAGCACGATAACTACAACTGCTGCAACAATGATAAGTGTCATATCATTCCCAGAGCCCTTGCTGGGTGTCTTGTCAGATCCGGTGTCTTCATCCTCTGCAGGACTCAGGTCCTTCAGATAGACAAGGAGCGTCTGGCCTTCGGTTTCATTTTTTACCACGCCGGTGTCCACACCGTCCGTGCCGGGCGCCATCTTGATTTCCTTAAGCACAGTCTCAGAGACCAATGCATCACCGTTATAGTAAGCAGCGATCACCTGATAGGTCTTTTCAGACTTGGCGGCGTTCACCCAAGACAGACGGTAAGCGGTATCCTCGGCTCTTGCCTTGTCAATCTCTGTTACCTTGGTGCCAAGTCTTGCATCATACAGGGTAAAGTCAGCAACAACGTCCGTGATGCGAATGGTGTAATCGTCCATCAGCACGGCCTTGTCCAGATTCTTGAAGCTAAAGCCGATGCCCAGCACGGGAACATCAATTTCTGCTACAGGCACATTCTTTGCCTCGCCCAGCAGAGCGCCGCTGGCGTCATAAATGGCGTAGTCGCAGATAACTGCTTTGTTGTCGGTGAAGTCCATTTCACGCTGCACGGTAATCTTACCGCCGGCAGACAGGTCCACACCGGTCAGCTCCACGGACTCACCTGCCTTATCGTAGTACACCTTACCGCCCTTGATGACGATACCGGTGTCCTTGGTCTTGGCTCTCTGTCCGTATGCGTCAAACAGCACCATCTCAGCATCGGCAGACAGGTTGGCAGGCAGGGTTAGAGTTACCTCCCACACCTGGTGCTTGGCGTAGCTGTCACCGGCTTTGATGTTATTGGGGATCTGTGTATTCTTCAGCACATAGGAAGGTCCGCTGATTTCCAGCACCTGATTGTTGGGATCGCTGGGATCTGCCTTAATAACACAGACGGTTTCCTTGTTCTTCTTTGCTTCCCAGCAAAGTTCAGGCTTCCAGGCGGCGAATGCCATCTCGGTGCCTGCCTGGAAGGACTCAAAGTCCTGAATGTAGGCGGGATATGCCTCAAAGCGGTTTTCCACGCTGGTAACGACGGGCATTACATCCTTAGCCGTTTCCACCCAATAGCCGCAGGTGCCAACCTCACGGACATTGCCGTCGGCAATAATCTTACCGCCGGGGAATGTCACGGTCTGGCCGTTGACGAAGAAGGTGGGGTCCGCTGCGTCTGCAACCTTGAAGTTCTCCAGAGATACCTGGGTGGTATCGGGAGTGATACGGAAGATGTTTCTGCCGTTTGCATACATACCGGAAAGCACAAAGCTGCTGTTCCAGTTTGCAGGGATATGGATGGGCTTACGGTCAGCATAACCGGCAACCTTGGTCAGCTCCACCATAATATCCTCAATTATTTCCAGGGCAAGCTCATAGGTCTCCGTGTCACCGTTAAACTGAGCAGGCGTGGTATAGCCAAGGAACACAGGATCCAGCATACCCATATGCAGAACCGTCTCTGCGTAATAGGGGGTTTCCGAGGGAGAGCCGGGGTTATCCTGATTGTACATAAAGTGGCTGAACCACAGGCTGATCTGCTCTCCATCGTTCGCGGCACCATACAGGTCCTTGAAGTTATTCATATCCCACAGAAGGCCGTTAAAGGGGCAGTTTGCAAAAAGGGCATTGATGTAAGTAGGTACACCGTTGGAATTATATACGGGACCGCTGGAATTCTGGAAGAAAGCAATGGAGGGACGGTAGCTGTAGGTATTGTCGTTGGAGGAATTACCCACCTGCACCCAGTTACCTGCGCTGGCATAGTTTCCGCCGTAGTCCAACGGGGTGTAGTCCCAGGCATTAACGTTCTTGGACTGGTAGTCAGAAACGATGGCATCGGGGTAGTACTTCATCAGCGGCTCATAGACAGCCTCGTTGACGTACTGGTTAATCAATATGCGGGTGCAAACATTCCAGATGCCGCGGCAAGAAGCGTATTCATCGCCGGCGTTGGAATAAATACCGAAAATTTCGGGCGTATATTCCGTAGGATTGGGATAGAACTTAAAGCCACGCTCCACCAGCAGAGGACGCAGCTTTGTCTGGTACATCGGATTTTTTACAATCTTATCGTAAATCAGATTGTCATTGACGTAGATTCTGGACTGCAGGTAATTGGCCTCTGCGTTTTCATACTCCAAGTCGGTAATAAAGCCGTCCAGCTTGCCGCCAATGCGCTTGTACTCCTGCAGGAAGGCATTCATCCACTTCTGAATATAGACCACAGCATCTTCCATAAAGAGAATGTCTTTGTTCATATTTTTGAAAGCCTTCGAGGGCAGGCTGAAGAAGTTGATATAACGGGTGCCGTCTGGACGGCTGTTAAATTCCTCTTTCAGTGCCTCGGCAATCTTCTCGATTTCCTTTTCACCCGACCATTGGACAACCGGCTCATCATCCGGGCCAAACTGATTGTCGGGAGACCAGAACTGGGTCATTTGGTAGAAGTGGTCATAGCCTACCTCTGAAGCGGAAATATTCACGTGGTAGAAGGGCTTTGCAGCAACGCCCTCCGCCTGCGCGGTTACGCCCAGAGGGATGAGCATCGCCAAAACCAAGACAATTGCGAGAATTTTTTTCATTTTAGTTCCTCCTTTTGCCATATAGACATCTTGGTTTATACCACAACACTCTGGTTTCGTCAATGATTATTTTGTCTGATATCGCTCTTTCTTTGCACAATTTTACCCCCTGCCGTACACGGCAGGGGGTAATTGGCTTAATTATTCAGCGTCGGTTTCGGGGGTTTCTTCGGTTGCAGGTGCTTCCTCTACAGGGATTTCTTCTGCGGGAGTCTCCTTTGTGGATGCAGCCTTTTGTTTTTTCTTAGCCTGAATCAGAACAAACGTAACCACCAGGGCCGATGCAGACAGCACCAAGAATGCAACTGCTGCAACAATGAGCAGTGTCATATCATTCTCAGAGTCCTTGTTGGGTGTCTTGTCAGATCCAGTGTCTTCATCCTCTGCAGGGCTCAGGTCCTTCAGATAGACAAGCAGCGTCTGACCCTCAGTCTTATTCTCCACCACGCCGTATGTAACAGCATTGTCGTTGGGTGCCATTTTTACTTCTTCAACGACTGTCTCGGAAACCAGAGCGTCACCGTTATAGTAAGCGGCGATAACCTGATAGGTCTTTTCGGACTGGGTGGCATTCAGCCAGGACAGACGGTAGGCGGTATCCGCAGCTCTTGCCTTGTCCTTTTCGGCCACGGGCATACCGGTCTTTGCATCGTACAGGGTAAAGTCAGCAGCCACATCCGTCACGTACAGCTTGTAATCGTCCATCAGCACGGCGTTGTCCAGATTCTTAAAGCTCAAGCCGATACCCAGTACGGGAACGTCGATTTCCGCTACAGGCACATCCTTTGCCTGACCCAGCAGTGTGCCGTCAGCACCGTAGATGGAGTAGTCGCACAGGACTGCTTTATAGTCGGTAAAGTCCATTTCCCGCTTGACGGTAATCTTACCGCCGGCAGACAGGTCCACACCGGTCAGCTCTACGGACTCGCCCTGCTTATCGTAGTACACCTTACCGCCCTTAATGACGATACCGGTGTCCTTAGTCTTTGTTTTTTCGCCGTAAGCACTAAACAGAACAATCTCAGCATCGGCAGACAGATTTGCCGGCAGAGTCAAATCTACCTCCCAGGCCTGGTGGACGGCATAACTGTCAGCGGAGTTGATGTTGATGGGCAGCAGTGTATTCTTCAACACGTAGGAAGGTCCGTTAATCTCCAGCACCTTGTTGTTAGGATCGCTGGGGTCGGCCTTGATAATCACTGTGGTTGCCTTGTTCTTCTTAACTTCCCAGGTGGCCTCAGGCTGCCAATCGTTATAGGCCATCTCTGCGCCCACTGTGAGATTATCAAAATCAAATCCGTAGGCGGGGAACTCCTCGAAGCGGTTTGCCACGTTGGTAATGACGGGCATTACGTCCTTAGGTGTCTCAACCCAGTAACCACAAGTACCAACTTCACGGACATTGCCATCGGCAATGATCTTACCGCCGGGGAAGGTCACGGTCTGACCGTTTACGTAGAAGGTGGGATCAGTGCCGTCAATCTTGAAGTTCTCCAAAGAGACCTGGGTGGTATCGGGGGTAATGCGGAAGAGATTCCGGCCATTTGCGTAAATACCGGAGAGAACAAAGCTGCTGTTCCAGGCAGCGGGAATGTGGATAGGCTCCCGGTCTTCATAGCCGGCAACCCGGGACAGCTCCACCATAATGTCCTCGATTACTTCCAGCGCATATGTATAGGCATCCATGTCATTGTTAAACTGGGCAGGGGTTGTGTAGCCGAGGAACAAGGGATCCAGCATAGCCATATGCAGGACTGTTTCGGTGTAATAAGGTGTGGTGGAAGAAGAATTGGGGTTCTCCTCATTGTAGCAGTAGTGGGTAAACCACATACTGACATCACCATTATCAGATGCCTCGTACATAGTCTTGAACTTATTGATATCCCACAGCAAATAGTTAAAGGGTACGTCAGCATAGACAGCATTGACATAGGTTGGTATGCTTCTGGAGTTATAGACAACGCCCTTCGAATTCTTATAGAAAGAGATATTGGGACTGTAGTTGTAGGTATTGTCACAGGAGTAGTTGCCAACCTGATTCAGGTTGCCGCCCCCATAGCTGATTGTGCCGGCATTGTTGGTTCCCTTTATCCATTCATAACGATTATAAGACTGGTAGTCCATAACGTTGGCATCGGGATAGTACTGAACCAGCACATCGTAAACCTCAACAGTTGCATACTCATTGATCAGGTTACGGGTAACCGTGTCCCAAATAGTACGGCACTGGGCATACTCATCGCCGGCATTGGGGTGAATGCCGTAAATTTCGGGGGTTTGCTCCGTAACATCGTGGTAGAATTTAAAACCCCGTTCCTCCAGAGCCGGACGCAGCTTGGTCTGGTACATCGGGTTGGTAACAATCCGATGGTAAATCGTCGGATCATTTATATAAATTCTATTATACAGGTAGTAGCTTTCTGCATTTTCGTATTCCTGGTCAACGCTCATACCGTCCAGCTTACCGCCGATGCGCTTGTATTCAGACAGGAACTCGTGCAGCCACTTATGGACATACTCAATTGCATCTTCCATAAAGAGCAAATCATTGGCCATAGCATCAAAGGCACGACCGGAAAGGGGGGAGAAATTGATATAGCGGGTGCCGTCAGGGCGGCTGTCAAACTCTTCCTTCACCGCCGCCGCCAGCTCAACAATATCGGAAGTACCACCCCACGAAACAATCGCCTCATCGCCCGGGCCAAACTGGGCCGGTGCCGGTGGGGCATAGAACTGGAGCATCTGGTAGGTGTGAGGGCTGCTATCCACAGTTTGGGAAATGTTAACGTAGTAGAAGGGCTTTTCTGCAACACCCTCCGCCTGTGCTGTTACGCCCAGAGGGATAAGCATTGCCAAAACCAAGACAATTGCAAGAATTTTTTTCATTTTTTAGTTCCTCCTTTTGCCAAATGTAGACATTATAACTTATACCACACAAACCCAATTTCGTCAATGGTCTTTGTAAAATTTGCTCATTTTTTATACAATTTCCCCCGCTGCGCTACGAAGGCGCAACGGGGGGGAAATAAAATCTAACGTTTGAAAAGGCGCTTCAGCTTGGCAAGAAGCTGCTCTTCCCTGCCACGGATTACAAACCAGTACAGGGCAAAGCCGCCACCGCCAAGAACCAGTACACCGCCGAAGACAATCAGCGCAATGACGCCGCCGCCCAGGCCCTTCTTTTCATCGGGGTCTGTGGGGTCATCAGAGGGCTGCGGTACAGTATTCTCATCGGGCGCAGCCGTGGTCGTGTCTTCCACGTCCTGCGTGTTGTCGGGAACATCCGGCTGCTCCTCACTGCCGCCATCGCTGTCGGGCGTAACCGGGGTATTGGGGGTGTCACTGCCGTCGTTGGATGTGTCATCCGACTTGGGCGGCTCTACAGTCACTGTTTTAAGGGCAAGCTTTACACTCTTGCCATCCTCAAGCTCCACAATGCCTGTTACCACGCCGTCCTGTCCCGGCGCCATTTCTATCTTCCTAAGTATACTTCCGTCTAACGCATTGTATACGTATGCGACCTTATACTCGGCAGACCCATTCAGCCAAGATACCCGGTATGCCGTATCCTCTGTACGCACGGTCCCATCTTCCAGCTTACCGCCGTAGTAGTCCGTTTCATAGGCTTCCAATACGGCTGTTAAACCGGTGGCATACAGCTTATAATCATCCAGATACACCGTTTTATCTATACCCTTACCGGACAGTGTAATCTCCTGCACCGGCAATGTAAAGGACACCATCGGCGCATCTTGTACCTGACCTAACAGCTTGCCGCTTTCGTCGTACACATAGTAGTCGGCGGAAAACGCGCCCTCTGTACGGAAGTCTACCTCCCGCTTGAAAGTATAGGTACCGGCAGACAGGCTCACGTTAGGCATCGTTTCATAACGGCTTCCATTGGCATAGCTCACCGCGCCGCCCTTTATGCAAATACCTCCGTCATTTTCACCGCTGGACAACAGCTTTATCTCTGCGTTGGCAGACAGGCCCTCCGGTAACGTCACACTCACCTCCCAAGCCTGCTGCTTGGCATAATAGTCACCGGCTGTGACATTCTTCGGAAGATTTACGTTGGTCGCTGAAGCCGTTCCCATCACTGCCAGCTTCTTATTTCCTTCCACTGACTGGATGGACAGGTCACCCGTTACGTTCCAGCACAGCTCCGGAAGCGCGGTAGCACCGGTAAAGGCAGAATTTTCGCTATAGCCTTCGAAATCTGACAAATATGCCGGATTCTCTCTGTATCGCTCCGCAGATGACGTTATCACAGGCGTTACGTTAGCAGGCGTTTCAATCCAATAGCCGCAAGAGCCCAAATTGGATACGGTCCCATCCTCTATGATTTTGCCTTGGGGGAAGGTAATGGTCTGACCGTCAATAACGAACATGGGTTCATTGTCCTTCACCTTAAACGTCTCAAGAGAAACCTCGTTCGTGTTGGGTGTCAGCCGCCAGATGTTCCGTCCGCCGGCGTACATTCCGGAGAGGACGTATTCCCCGTTCCAGTTTGCCGGTAATTCTATCGGCTTGCGGTCTGCATAGCCTGCTACACGGGTCAGCTCTACCATAATATCGGAAACGGTTTTCATACACTTTTCATACTGACCTTCCGTTGAGTTGGTTGTTACCCAGCCCAGAAACGGATCCGGATTCATAAGGCCAATATGATACAGCGCTTCCGTGTAATATGGGGAATTGGAAACTGTTTCGCCGTAGCTGCCACCATTGATATATGAATAACCGGATACGTATACATTCACCTTTTTATTGTCCGTAGCAGCATAAACGTTCTTCATATTGTTGGCGTAATACATACACATATTAAACGCCGTAGGCTGATACTCCGCCTTATTATAACCGGGCAAAGAACCGTAAACCCGTTTGCCGCTCTGCTCGTAGAAGGCACGCTGTATAAAATTACAATACATATTTATATTAGAAGTATTTCCAACCTTCAATGTATTGCCGGATATGCCGCCGTGCTGGGTAATATCCTTGTACCAAGCTCCCATATCCGTACGCCGATAGTCACTTACCTTTGCATCAGGATAGTACTTTATCAGCGGCTCGTACACATATTCGTTCATATAATCCCGCAGACGGACTTGCATAATTTTATCCCACAGAGTACGGCTGCTGGCATATTTGGTTGCCGCCGCTCCCGATAAGCGCGGGTAAATACTCCAAATTTCGGGGTGATTGTCGTCCTCTTCCCAGAACAGGAAGCCTTGCTCCTCCAATAACGGGCGCACCTGCGTGGCGTATCGGGGGTCGTTGACGATATCATTATAGACATCCTTATCCACTTCATTGCCGCCCCTGCCATCATACCGCTGACCGATATAATAACTGCTTGCGTAATTATACTCCAAATCCAAGGATAACCCGTCCAGCTTGCCGCCGATGCTGCTGTATTCCATCAAGAAATCCTCTAACCAGTCTTTGACCAGGGTTGCCGGTTTTTCCATATAAATGGAATTTTCTACCAGCCGATGATAAGCTTTTTGCACCAGAGAGAAATTAATATAGCGCGTGCCCTCCGGTTGAGAATCATACTGTATTTTTAGCTTTTCCGCTATATCCCAAGTCATCGTTTCGCCCTGATATGAAACCTTCAGCCATTGTGTTTGCTCATTGGGCGTGCTGGTATAAAACTGAGGCATTGCATAGGTATACGGCAATTCTGCCTCTGTGGTGCTAATATTCACAAAGTAGAATGGCTTCTCCTCAATTTTTTCATTGCTCGCCATTGTACTGATCGGCAAAACGGTCACCAACATAACAAGCGTTAAGAATACTGCGGTTATTCTCTTCATATCGCTTCTCCCTCTCTGCAATCATAATTTACGATGTCTTATATATACCATAGTTCCATCCTACTGTCAACATTTGTGCAAGATTCCCCGTCACCTACCGGTGACGGGGAATGGAATATTTACCCTCTAAGGAGCTCTGCTTGTAAACATAGGGATTCTCATTCTAAAATTGTGAAATGTTCACAAAATAGAAGGACTCTTTTTCAATTCCCACTGCCGTCACTGCTACGCCGGCAGGAAACAGCATTATCAGCATAATCAGAGATAAAAACAGTGCAGCCAATCTCTTCATCGTTCATTTCCTCATCTTCGTGTTTATTTGCAGGAAATCATCCCACAATCGCAGCCAAAAGTTAACAAAAAGCGGAGAGACAGCTGCGTGTCTCTCCGCTTTCAATGTGTTACTTAGGTGCCTTGATTTTGTTGAGCTTTGCGTTCATATCCAGAAGCTCTTCCTTGGTGAAGGAAACGTTCATCATGCCCATCATACCGGTCAAACGCAACAGTGTAAAACCGCCCATCATCTGCATAATGCCATCGGTCATTTCAAAACCGCTGCCGCCTTCGCCGCCCTTCATTGCGCCCTTAATCTTCAGGAACAGGCCGCCCAGCAGCATCTTGCCCCGCAATGTTGCCATAATGTCGCTCATCTTGGAGTTCAGGGACAGGTAGCCCTCCGGCTCGGTGATGTCAAACCAGTTCAGCACTGCGCCCTTTTCTCTCAAGCGGTAGCTCTCGTCGGGGGTGTCCACCTTGCAGATGACGCTCTTGTCCTCCAGCTTGCAGCTATCGCAAACAGTCGCAACAGCGACCAGCTTGGTTACGCCCTTGTTGGGAACATCGAAGTAGAAGAAGGGCAGACCGTTATTGCACTGCACGCCCAGAGATTCGCCGTTGGCAAACAGCTCTACGGTGGGGCAGTTGGAGTAAACGGTTACCTTGGTCACATCCTCATCGCGGTTTACATAACGTTTACCGCACAGGTGGACCATAGGCTCGGGATTCAGCCAGGCCTTGTAGGCGTAGAAGGAATCCTTCTTATAGCTTCTGTCGAAGGTCATCAGACCCTTGTGGTTCTGGCCGTTTTCGCCGCCCTCAGCTCTTGCGTCTGCGCCGAAGTCGTACATATTCCACACGTGGGTTGCCCACAGATAGGGACGTTCATCGATTGCCTTGATAAGCTCCTCGTGATAATAAGCCTGATACTCCTCGGTGTAGTCACCCTGGGCAGGCTTGGAGGTATGCCAGTTCAGCGCCTCGCAGCCGTACTCGGAGATGCCGATGGGCAGTGTGGGGTGCAGCTTGTGGAACTTGTCAAACCAGGGGCCGTTCATAGAGGTGTCGCCGCCGTACCAGCCGAAGTAGTGGTTGTAGGACACGGTATCGGGAATCTCCAGATACTCAGCATCCATAGGACACATAGAGACAACTGCCATAGTGGTCAGTCTGGTCTTATCCATCTCGTGGCACAGGTCGTTGAGAATCCGGTGATTTTCCAGCAAATCCGGATCCTTTTCGCCCTTCATAGTAATCTCATTGCTCAGACCCCACACCACGATACAGGGGTGGTTGTAGTTTTGGACAATCAGTTCCTTCATCTGGGAGATGGTGTTTTCCCGGCCGGTTGCCATATGCTGGGAGATGTAGGGAATCTCCGCCCAGATGACCAGACCCTTTTCGTCGCACAGGTCATAGAAGTACTGGTCGTGCTGGTAGTGGGCAAGACGAATGGTGGTAGCGCCCATTTCGCAGATGTAGGCGATGTCCTCTTCGTGGTCAGCGCGGCTGAGCGCATTGCCCTTGCCCCAGCGGTCCTGGTGACGGGACACACCGCGCAGGGGGTATTCCATGCCGTTGAGAATAAAGCCCTTGTCCGGGTCAATTGCAAAGCTGCGGCAGCCAAAGCGGGCGGACACTTCATCAATCGCTGCGCCCTCCTCCAGCAATTCTGCCTTGGCGGTGTACAGGTAGGGGTCAATGCGGCCGTGCCACTTGTGGGCATTTTCAATCACAAAGCTTGCCTTGGTATCGGCTGTGGTAGCCTCGGCAACCACATTGCCCTCTTTATCCAGCAGGGTATAGCGCACAGACTGACCCAGCTTGGCGTCGGTGAGGAATACTTCTACCTCTACGTTGGCATTTTCGCCGTCCATTACAGGGGTAACCTTAATGCCGCTGCCGCCGAAGTGGTCCAAATCAAAGTGGGAAGCGGGCACAGCAATCAGATTCACATCCCGGTACAGACCGCCGTAGAAGGTGAAGTCTGCCATCTGGGGATAAACCCGGTCGTTGGGGGCGTTGTCCACTGCAACAACCAGCAGGCTCTTATCCGTCAGGTGGTCGGTCACATCCACACGCCAGGTGGAGTAGCCGCCGTCGTGGTGGGCAAGGTGCTTGCCGTTTACGTACACATCGGCAGAAGAGTTGGCGCCCCGCAGCTCCAGATAGTACTTCTCGGCTGCAGGCAGGTCTGCCTTCTCAATGTTCTTTGCGTAATAAGCAGTGCCGCGGAAATAGTCGTTTCCGCCGTCCTGTCCGTCAATGGCGTTCCAGCTGTGGGGCAGATTTACGAAATCCCACTTGTTGTCAATTTCCGTAGGGACAGCCGTTGCGGCCTTGGAAAAGGTCCACTTATAATTTAAGTTGATAATTTGTCTCAAGTTTCATACCTCCGTTATGTTCTACAGCATCATTATAATAATGTAGCTAAAAAAATCCAAAACAATTTGTAAATTTCAGAAAAATGCCGCATCTGCCGAGGCAGATGCGGCAGTGATTCAATTACTCGGCAGCCTTTCTGGCTTCCAGTTCTTCGTTCATAATCGCAAGGGTCTTCTTATCCAGGTTGTAAACCATACCCAGACCCACGAAAATGAATATGCCGGCAACCAGATACAAAACTGCGATCAAGGACCGAATCTGCAAAGCAGTTTCCCAGCTAAGAAGATTGACATCGATAGCGGTGAATACGCCGTTGGCATCGGGAGCGGAGTTGTTGACATAGCCCATAGTGCCCATAATTGCAACAGCCACAGCGGGACCAACGCCCTGAGCCAGTTTCCGGAAGAAGGAATGCAGGGAGTAAACGGTACCCTCTTCCCGGTTGCCGGTCTTCCACTCGTTGTAGTCGATGGCATCGCCCATCATTGCCCAGGAAACAGTGGAGTAGATGCCCAAGCCCAGAGAGCACACCAGCTGACCAACAATGTAGAGAAGCAGGTCCAGTTCGGTATTGCCCTTAGAAATAGAAATCAAACCGGCAGGTGCTACAAACAGGACCAGCGCGCCAACGATGTAGCAGACAGCGCCAATTACGGACAGTTCCTTCTTGCCGTACTTGACAACCATCTTACGAGCCAAGGGGGTAAATACCACGATGGGAATCATAGCGAACATAGAAACCAGACCGGAAATCTTGGGATTCTCAAAGTAAATCTGGAAGGTAACATTGATAGCGGTGGTAGCGCCCTGCATACCGATGAACATACCCATAGCAGCCAGCGTAGCGCCCACAGCAGGACGGTTCTTCAGGAAGTTGCCCATTGCCTTGAACACGTTGAACTTGGGCTGGTCTTCGTTGCACTTAATGTCCTGCTCCACGCGAATGGTGGTATTCTTGATCATAAACTGGAAGCAGATGAAGCCCAGAATGCCCATAATGAAGGCGGTTACAAACACCATTGTGCCGTTGAGGGACTTGTCCTCATTGTAAATCAGGAAGGGCAGCAGAACCATAGGCAGCATATTGCCGATCATAGAGCCGATGGAACGCCAGGCAGACAAAGAAGCACGGTCAGCAGGCTCCTTGGAAATCAAAGACAGCAGGCTGCCGTAAGGAACGTTTGCCACAGTGTAGAAAGCGTCCCATACCACGTAACCGGCAATGAAAATAATGAACTTAGCTGCTACAGGTGCATTGGGGAAAGGCAGGAAGCAGCAGGCACCGCCGATAATCAGGCCGATAGAGCCAACCCAGATGTACTGCAGGAACTTGTTACGCTTATAATTGCGCTTGTCGGCGTCCACCATAGAGCCGATCAGGGGGTCATTGATGGCGTCCCAAACCTGCACGATCAGCAGCATAAGGGAATACCAAGCGCTCATACCCATAACCTGGGTCCAGAACAGAGCCATTGTGCCCTTCAGAGCAAAGCTCATATTACAGCCCAGGTCGCCCGCTGCATAAGCAACAGAGTCGCGAATACCGAAGGGCCGCTGTTGTTTTGTCATTTTCACAGAGAATACCTCCTCAACAATTTTACCAAAGAAACCCATAAGCGCAGTTTCTTTTTTTACATTTTAACATATACTGCCGCTTGCTAAAACAATAAATCTCTGCTATTATATAACATATCTCATATATGTTAGGAGGTATCTCCTTGAGGGAAACTTTCATTTTTCTGCAGGAGCTGCTGAACTGCACCACCGGTATTGCCCTCTCCCGTGTTCCCTATTCCCTACCGGCTCTGCAGGAGTTTTTTCAGAACTGCACCGGTCATATTTTTGACGATTATTTTGCCCGCAGCGGTGACGATTTTCAACAGCTATTGCACCTTCCTGCGCGGGAGGACACCCTTTACGAGTATTCCGTTCTGGAGGGCATCGTCTTTCTTGTGTACCCGGAGGACACACACATCTACCTCCTCGGCCCGGTGCTTACTAAGCCGGTCTCCCGGGAAGATGCAATTTTTGCTATGAAAAAGCGAAAGGTCCCCGGAGAAATGCAGCCGCATATTTTACAGTTTCTTGGGGACATTCCCGTGGTGGCAAGCCACGTGCTTTACCGCACAGGCGACCTTGTTGTGGGGTATTTAACCGGCAAAGACAAGCCTATGAAAATCGCGCAGGCAGGCATTCTCTCCTCTGCTGATGACCGGCTGCCGGAAACTACCTTCCCAACCGGCGAGGAAATCGTAAAAATGCGGCAGGTGGAGCTGCGCTATGAGCACAGCGCCGCCCTGACGGATGCCATCAAGCAGGGAAATCTCTCCCTTGCGCTGCATATGATTGGCCAGTACTCCCCCGGCAGCCAGACCACTGTGCGAAACACCAACCCATTGCGAAATGCCCAGAATTACTGCATCGTCCTTAACACCCAGCTGCGGCACGCACTGGAGGAAACCGGCATACACCCCTATCGGGTGGATCAGCTGTCCAATGAAATCGGTCTGGAAATCGAACGGCTGAAAAGTCTCTCCCAGTTGCCCGTCTTTCTCAACCAAGTCATTCGTCGGTATTGTCGTTTGGTGCAGGAGCACAACTACCCCAATCTGAAACCGCTGACCAATCTGGCAGTTACCTATATTAAAGAGCACCTTGCGGACAACCTCACCGTAAAGGACACCGCCAAGGCGCTGACGGTCAACGCCAACTATCTGTCCACCCTCTTTCACAAGGAAATGGGACTGACCTTTACGGATTTTGTAAATCAGGAACGCACCAAACAGGCTGCTGCTCTTCTGAAGCACACCGCCCTGCAAATTCAGCAGATTGCCTCTGCTGTCGGCTACAACAACACCAGCTATTTTGCCAAGCAGTTTTTGCGTTTCCAAGGGGTAAGTCCCAGCCATTACCGGAAGGGAATGAAGTAACAGAAAAAGGACGTGCTTAGACAGCACGTCCGTTTGTATTTACTTTTCAGCGCGGGTTTTCTTTCTGTTTTTGAAAGCGTCCTTTGCCTTTGTGTGCATACCCCGAAGGACTGCAAGGGTCTTTTCATCCCTGGGAAACAGCCATCGCAGCAGCGCAAGGGCAATAGCAAAGGTAAGCAGCTTTTCAGGCGAAAAAGGAAACCACAGCAGCGCCAGATAGGCACTGGAAACGGCAATCATCCAGCCAATCTTAAAGTATGTACCCATACCCAGCATAACGTAGGACCAGCCGTTGGTAATCATCCACGCAATCAGCACACACAGCAGAAGCCGCGGATTAGTGACAAACAGCAGCAGCTTTTTGATTTTCTGTTTCATAGTGTTCCTCGTATGCAGGTATGCTGCCCAAAAGTGTATGCCGGATTATTCGTAGTAGCCGTAATTGGGGGTCTTCACGTCGGTGGGAACACCGTTGAACACGCAACCCAGAACTTTGGAATCCGCCAGCTCCAAAACATTCATTGTATGCTTCAGTTCATCCTTGCGGACTTTGCCCTGACGGGCCAGTACCAGCACGCCGTCCAGCAGGTTGCCAATCACACACACGTCTGTAACCACTGCAGCGGGAGGTGCATCAATGAGAATGTAGTCATACCGCTCGGAGAGGGTTTCCACCAGCTTCTGCATCTGCTCGCTACCCAGAAGCTCCGAGGGATTGGGAGGAATATTGCCGGACAGAAGAATATCCAGATTGGGGTAAACCTCCTTACGGACAGCTTCCTCAGTGGTTACTTCACCGGACAGCACATTGGACAGACCCGGTGCTGCCTTTTCCATCAGCAGACGGGCAAGCGCCGGCCGGCGCATATCGCCGTCAATCAAAATGACCTTTTGACCGTTTTCCGCAATGGTAATAGCAAGATTCAAAATCGTAATGCTCTTGCCTTCACCGGGCGCGGAGCTGGTAATGCAGAATTTCTTACAGCCTTCTCCCCGCAGCGCAAAGCGAATATTGGTTCGCAGTGCGCGGTATGCTTCCCGGACCACGAAGGAGCTGTTTTCATTGAGCACCTGTCGGCGGTATGCCATAAAACCGGGTTCCTGCGCCTGTGCGGCAGGCATTTTCTTCGGCTTCAACTGCGCAGCCGTTTTCATCTTTAATTTCATCGCTTATTTTCTCGCTTTCATATCGGAAAAGTCAGGAATAATACCGAGAATCGGCGCTTTGCATATGTTCTTTATATCTTCTTCCGTCTTAACGTAGACATCAAAGCACACGTGAAGAATGATACCGACAATTGCCAGCGCAGCACCAATCAGCGCACCGGTGGCAAAAGACACCCAGTAATCAGGACCGGTGGCAGCCTTGGGCACCTTAGCATACTCAAAAGGTGTTGCGCGGCTGCCGGAAATAACCTCGCTGATAATATCCGGTGCCAGCTCGGCAATCTTGTTGGCAACATCTGCCGACATCTGGGGGTGAGGGGTTGTAACATCCACAGTGAAAATTTCCGTGTTATCCGCCACCTTCGCAGAAACCATACTCCGAAGAGCACCCACAGACATATCCAAATTCAGTTCTTCAATCACCGGCTCCAAAACAACGTCACGCACAATAATCTTTACGTAGCTGTTTACCAGACGGAGCGCTACATTCAGGTCTGTGGAAGACACACTACCGGAATTATTGCCCACGTTATTATTCACATAAAAGGTTACCTGCGCCTTATACTGCGGCTGCACAAAATTAACCGTATACACAAGCATTGCCGCACCCAGGATTACCGCACACAACGCAATAATCCAAACGCGCTTGACAATCTCTTTGCCTAACGCAAGTACGTCCACTTCTTTTTCTTTGCTCATCTTTCGTCCTCCTAAAACCACACAGCCCATAATCTTAACGCCGGGGTAACCGGTGTTCTGCGAGCCTGTGGGAACAGCACAAACTATCGATTGTATTCTACCACAAGCTATGCAGAAAGTCAACGGCTTGGCGGATTTTTATCCGTAATTAACTGATTCCCCGACGGGCAGATATTTTCCTGTCTCCCCTGACTATTTTTTTGCCTTAATCGCAGTATTTTTCAACAAATTGTATGATAGGTGTGTTGTCTTCAAGGCCGTGGGGGTGGTGTCCGCAATTTTCCTTGCCAACGACAACCAGCGTTCCCCCGTTTTCACGGTAGTACTTTTCCAGAACAAGACCGTTCTCATCATAGGGTACAACCACATCGGCATCGCCGTAGACCAGCATAACCGGAATTTTGTTCTCCAGCAAGATATGCATTTTATCAATGGGGTGCTCTCTGTAGCAAATCAGCTGGGGCAGGTCCATTCCTGTGTCCTTTATGAATTCCGGCAGCATACTGTTGTCCGCTTTTCCCAGTCCGGCTGGGCAGGACAGCAGATTCATTACCGGTGCGTCCAGATACAGCGCGGAAACGCATTCCGGGTATTTTGCCGCGAATTTGCTGCCAATCAGTCCGCCACAGCTCATACCCACAGGAACGCATTTCTCGTACAGTCCGTAAGTTTCCGTTAAGTATGCGCAAAAGCGCTTCTTGCGGTCCAAATCCGCATCAAGACACCAGCGGGAAGCGTTGCTGATATAAGCAAGATGCCAGCCGCGGGCAAGCATTTCTATTTCGAATTGGGGAAACGCATTAAAATACTCCGTTTTCAGCAGCCAGTTCTTCTTTTCGTTAGGGCATTGGGGAAAAACGAGAATCGCCGCTCTCCCCTCAAAAGTAAAATCCACACGTTTAAAGCCGTTCCACAACGATTCTTTCACGCCCTCACCTCTTAAATGTTGTTTTTCAGCATTCCGTCTCTTGATAGGAAAGGCTATATTCCATAATCATTATACCACGCAAAAATGGCATATGCAACCAAAGATATGCAGGCTGATGCAAAGAAGACCAGCCAAAAGGCTGGTCTCCATTGGAGGACGGATTCGATTTACATTTTTGCCCTTGGCAAAAGGCATTGGGGAGGACGGATTCGTTTGCATTTTCTTTCGTATGCGAAAGAAAATAAATGTTCGGCTCCGTCCAGCCGTCGCCGGCAACGCTCGTCCGCGTTGCATTTAAACTTTCGAATCCTCCGTCCTCCCCCACCACAAAAAAGACCAGCCACACGGCTGGTCTT
>JAZTWB010000055.1:0-21817 GCA_045635645.1 Faecousia sp.
CAATATTCCCCACTGCTGCCTCCCGTAGGAGTCTGGGCCGTATCTCAGTCCCAATGTGGCCGTTCATCCTCTCAGACCGGCTACTGATCGTCGCCTTGGTGGGCCGTTACCCCACCAACTAGCTAATCAGACGCGAGGCCATCTCTCAGCAATAAATCTTTGGTTTTCAGATCATGCGATCCGAAAACATTATGCGGTATTAGCAGTCGTTTCCAACTGTTGTCCCCCACTGAGAGGCAGGTTCCTCACGCGTTACTCACCCGTTCGCCACTAAGTTAAATCCGAAGACTTAACTCCGTTCGACTTGCATGTGTTAGGCACGCCGCCAGCGTTCGTCCTGAGCCAGGATCAAACTCTCAAAAAATTGTATCTTAAAGCCGAAGCTCTAAAATCAAGTTTTTGAATAATTTGCTTCTAGCAATATTACTCAAGAATTTTCGTTGGCTGTTTTCGCTTAACGCTTAAACAATTCCATTTATAATTGTCCAAGGTGTTACTTGTTCGTCTTTGCGTTATTCAATTTACAAGGTACATCCACCGTCCAAGCGGTGAGCCTGTTCATTCTAACACAGCATACCCCTCCTGTCAACATCTTTTTTTCATTTTTTTCAAAAAATTTTAACGGTTGGAAAGATTGCTGCTTACGTCCGCTAAAACGTCACCTGCGTCCAGTACGGTTTCCTCCCGGACAGCCATATCCCCAAGGCTCACCATACCGCAAAGCTGCCCGTTTTCCACCACGGGAAGCCGCCGAATTTGCAGCCGTCCCATCAGGTGCGCCGCCGCACCGGTTTCCATATCCGGCCGGACTGCGGTGACCTGCTCTGTCATTATTTGCTTGACCTGTGTGTTGGCCGGCAGGCGGTTTGCAGCTAAGCAGCGGGTGACAATGTCCCTGTCGGTAAGCATACCGCAGAGCTTGCCGTTTACGCACACCGGCAGCGCCCCTATATTATATTGTGTCATCGTCCGCGCCGCCACCTCAACGCTCTCTGACGGGTGTATGGAGACCACACCCTGGGTCATAATATCCTTAATTTCCATATCGCTCCTCCTTTCGGAAAAAGTATGGACGGAATTTTCGCATTTTATTCTTAAAAACTGTAAATAAATGGTGACATCTTCCTTGCCCTGCGCTATAATTGATAGACGTTAGAAACAACAACCTTGGAGGGATATGTATGTATATTTACAGCAACACTTCTGCAAATCTTCTGTATGTAGAAACCGCCGCGCCGCTGGCCGATTTCACAATCCGCGACAAAGACGGTGCCGCCGTTTCCTGCCCGGTAATGAGCAGCGCTCCCTACGGTGACGGCTTCCGTACTACCCTGGATGCCTCTGCGCTGGAGCTCTGGACGCTGGACAAGCCCACGCTGTATACCCTGACCGCCGGCGGCGAATCTGTGCGGTTTGGTCACAGCTCTCTGCGGGCTGTGCAGAACAAGATGCTTCTGCTGAACGATGCACCCATTTATATGAGAGGCTACATCCGCGGCATCGTTGCCCACGACCACCCCAATATGACCGGCAAGAGCGACTACGAGGCTGCCGTAAAGAACATCAAGCAGGCGAAAAAGTATGGCTTTAATCTGGTGCGTTTCCACAGCACCATTCCCTCTGAGGACTTTGTCCGTGCCGCCGACGAGCTGGGCATGCTGATTCATATGGAAATCGGCTTTGCCTACGACTACGACGACCAGGGCAAAAAGAAGAATCTTGCTATGAGCAATCAGGCGTGGGCGGATACCATTGTGAAGTATCGCAACTGCCCCTCTATGGCAATCTTCTGCATCGGCAACGAGATGCACAACTCCGGTCACTACCCTGAGGTCCACGCCCTTTACAAGCAGGGTCGCGAGCTTGCGCCCAGCAAGCTGATTATGGACAACTCCGGCTGGGGCGAGTACGACCGCCCCACCGCCGACATCTACAGCCAGCACATCGCCTACTTCTTCCCCTTCAAGCATCACAAGAAGATGTTCCAGATTGATGACCCCTGGCACTTCAACGGCTCTACTTACGATGTGCCTATGCACGCCGAGGCAGACACCGAGACCTGCAAGGTGGAAATCCGCCGGGAAGCAACAGCCCTGCGTCCCACCCTGGCACACGAGGCAATGCACTACATTGACGTGCCGGATTATCAGGCGCTCAATGACAAGTTTGACGCCTTTGTCAAGCAGGTCGGCCCCGAGTACCTGGCAGAAAAGGGCATCAAAAAGCCTGCCTATATGACAGAAATGCCCAAGCTGATTGCCCGCAAGGGTCTTACCGAGCGGATGGAGGATTACCAGCTCGGCTCCCGCGCCTGGAAGAATATGGCTATGAAGGTCTATTTGGAGGAGATGCGCCTGTCTCCCCTGTGCGGCTACGAGATGCTCCAGTTCTCCGACTGTCTGAAGTACGAGAACAAGAACGGCATCGTGGACTGCTTTGACGACGACAAGTACATCGACCCCAAGTGGTTCCTGCAGATGAACGACGATTTGGTGCTGCTGGCTGATTTGAGCGACGAAATTGCCTACGATAACGAATCCATTTCCGCATCCCTCTACGCATCTGACTTCCTGACCCAGCCGGAAATCCGCGGCGACTACCGACTGTGGCTGGACGACGAGCTGGTATACGAGGGCAAGGACTTCGTACTGGCCGGCGGTCTGCAGAAGCTGGCCGAGGTGAAGATCTCCGTCAAACCCACCGGCGAGGCACAGATGCGCACCCTGCGCGCTGAGTTCGTCAGCGGTGATATTAAGGTGGAAAACCAGTGGACACTGTGGTTCTACCCTGTCAAGCGGCCTGTCTCCCTGCCCCAGCTGCGGCTGCGCGATGGCGCGCTGAAGACCTGGCTGGAGCAAGGCACCAAGCCGTCTGCCACCGTTATGACCGACACCCTGGACGAGAACACCTTTGCCGACCTGGACGCCGGCAAAACTGTCGTTCTGTTCTATGAGTATGCCGCAGAGCGCAACACCTGGCAGATGCCCGGCGCGCTGGAGCGCTTCAAACCCTGTATCTGGGATCGCGGCAGCAATTTGGGCGGCGTGATTTCCTCCGACAAGCTGCAAGCCCTTCTGGCTTCCGGCCGGTACTACGACAAGAACCTGCAGCCCCTGCTGGAGGCAGGCAGCAAGGTAAATCTGGACACCTGCCCCGCCCCTGTTACCGAATTCTTCAGCGGCATTGACAAGCCTGTCCGTGACCGTATGAAGGGTCTGATTCACGGCATTAAGAACTTCATCGACGAGGACACCCTGCGGAAGTTTACCCACCTGTTCTCCGTAAAGGTCGGTGCCGGCACTCTGGTTGTTTGCACACTGAATATTTCCAACCCGGATTCTCCCGTGGTTGCCAACCTGCTCAGCGCACTGACCGATACACCTGAGCTGTTCGCACCCAAGTGCGAAATGACCGCCGAGCAGCTGCGCAACTGGGTGGTAACCACCACTGAAAACGGTCTGCGCCCCGAAGACGTTATGAATCACTTCTGGGAGCTGGACGACAGAATGGTGGAAGACACCCTCTTCTGGGAAGCGTGCAACGTAAACCTGGCGGATATGAAAGAATAACATACAGCAAAACGGCGGTGCAGATTCTCTGCACCGTCGCCTATCTATCCATAATTTATCTGTTGCATTTCCCCGTCACTTATCTTATACTCATTTTATAAATTACGAAACGAGGCACTCCCCTATGTGGCAGATTTTTAGCGCAACCCTATCTCCTATGCTGATGATGTTCACCTTCATCGTCATCGGCTTTGTGCTGAGCCGGAAAAAGCCGTGTCCGGACAACACAAGCACCGTTCTCTCCAAGCTGGAGACCTGTGTGTTCGCCCCATCGCTGACACTCAGCACCTTCAGCAAATACTGCAACATTACCTCTCTGACAGAGCAGAAAACGATGCTGCTTTACTGCGTGGTTGCTGTAGCCGTTGCCATTGGTCTTTCCTATCTGCTCTCACCCTGCTTTGCGGGTAAGGGGTACGAGCGCAATATCTACCGCTACAGTCTGGCGTTCGCCAATTCCGGCTTTATGGGCAACTCCATCGTTCCGGCAATTCTGGGAGAGGAAGCGCTGTATTACTATCTGCTGTTCACCCTGCCCATCAATCTGGCTATTTACACCTGGGGCGTCGCGGGCTTGATTCCCAAAGAAAAGCAGTCCGGCTCTCCCCTGAAAAAGCTGCTCAACCCCATTATGCTGGCATCTATTGTGGGCATTGTCGTCGGTTTAACCGGATTGTCTAACCATCTGCCTGTGTTTGTACTGGATTCCCTGTCCGGATTGGGCAGCTGTATGGGACCTATCGCTATGCTGCTGACCGGCTTTCTGGTGGGAAGCTATAATTTTGGTGACCTGCTTCGCAAAAAGAAGGTCTATGCGGTTACGGCGCTGCGGCTGTTTGTGATTCCGGCTGCGGTAATTCTGCTGCTGAAGGTGTTGGGTGCAGACGCCACCACACTTACCCTGTGCCTGTTCGCCTACGCCACACCGCTGGGGCTCAACACCGTGGTTTTCCCCGCCGCCTACGGCGCAGACACCTCCACCGGCGCATCTATGGCAATCATTTCCCACAGCTTTTGCGTCATCACCATTCCCGTGATGTATCTGCTGCTGACTACCTTTATATTATAAGGAGAACAGAAATGGCAACCAAACTCATTGTCATCCGCCACGGACACAGCGCAGCCAACCGGGACGGTATCTTCGGCGGAAACATCGACGTGCCGCTGACAGAAACCGGCCTGCAGCAGGCCCGGCGTATGGCTGAGTTTGTTCTGAAAACCTACAAAATCGACGCCGTCTACGCAAGCACCCTTCAGCGGGCTTGGAAGACCGCCCATCTGCTGGCAGACCCCTTGGGACTGCCGGTGAACAAGGACGCGCGCCTGCGGGAGATTCACGGCGGCAAGCTGGAAGGAATGTACTTTGCGGACATTGAACTTCAGTATCCGGAGGTTTTCAACGCCTGGCACAATGATTTGGGCCGGGTGCAGACCCCCGATGGCGAAAATATGACCCAGCTGCAGCAACGGGGCTGCGAGGCATTCCGGGAGATTGCAGAGCATAACCCCGGCAAGACCGTAGCCATCGTATCCCACCGCGTTCTTCTGAAGACCGTCCAGTGCGCGTGGGAGCGCCGCCCGCTGGAAGAAATCAATCAATGTGCCTGGCTTCCCAACTGCTCGGTCAGTGAGGTGCTGTACGAAAACGGACGGCTCACCCCCATCGCTGTAGGACAGGACAGCTTTATGGAAGACTTGAGAACGGAGCCCATCGGCAAGCTATAAAAAATACCCCCGACTCGATACCGAGTCGGGGGTTTTGCTTAGCTGCCTGCTTTTTCGTGCTGGGTGCCAAAGTAAAATGACACCACCATAGATACAATCAGCATCACATTGTCCGGCTGAATTTCTCCCCGGAGCGCCAGCACCGTATACACCGCCACCACCGCAAAGGTCACAACGGTCTTTACCTTCAGCAGTCCGGCAACATTTTTTATCACTTCCATCATAGACGTTATCCCTCCCTTTCCAGGTCCGTCAACCTGTGGTTGATGACCTTAATCTGCTCCTCCACCACCGGCATTCGCCGGGCAAAGCCGTTATGCTCCCGCACCTCCCGGGTCAGCTCGTCGATTTTGGTATCGGTGACCGCCTGAGAGGTCTGGATGCTGTCAGCAGTCTTGCGGGCAGCTGCCAGATTGGTAATCACCACACCGGCAAGGGACATTCCGCCGGAAATCAGGGCGACCAGCACCGCATCACTCATCTACCAACCTCCTCGCCCAGAAGTACGCGCCAGGTCTTCTTTCCCGCGGTAATCTCTCCGTCGGATACGCAGCCGTTATCCCGCTGAAACGCCTTGACTGCCGCCGTAAACTTCGCGCCGGCAATGCCGTCTGCTTTACCCACCCCGGTATAACCCAGCGCGTAGAGCCGCTTTTGTACACATACCACCACCGGGTGGGTGCGATTGATTCTTGCAGAGAGGGTCACGGTTTTGTCGCCGCAAAGGCGCTGCACATCCCGCACGAACTGTTCTTGGGAATATGCCGCTCCAAAGGTATCCCGGTATTCCTGGGCGTGGGAATACCAAAAACCCTTGGTCTGCCGGGTGTCAATATGCACGAAGGTGTCATACAATCCGATACCCTTGACACCGATGCTCTCTGCAAATTTTGCCACTTCCAAGGGCGCTATACCCTCTACGGTGATGTCCGCCGCCATACCCTGCAAATGCTTGGAGGTACGTGATGCATTATCAACCGCCCGGTTGTGCTCCGGACAGCGATAGCCGGAGTTGATATACACCGGCTTGCCGAATCGCTCTCTGATTCTCTGCAAATATCCTATCAGTTCATCATCGACCTTCGTCTCACTGCAGCAACCGCGCCCGTGACAGTCAAACTCCCTTGCCCGAAAATTGGGGGACAGCTTAACGCTGTCCCCTTTTTTATAATTTTTAATTGCCATAGGGTTCCTCCTCAATGGAGATATCCGTCTCCTCGTAGGTATACCGGCAGGGAATCACATCCACCGCCTCAGCATACAGAAGACCCGTCTGCTTCTGCAGCATCATAACATCCCTGTCAGAGGAATGCTTTACCAGACGGTCACTTAGTTTTTCTTCCACTATCATCGCTTACGCCTCCAATTCTGAAATAGGTTTGATCTGATTTGCAAAAACGCTCCAGTTGGTGGCCGTCTTGTAGGCCTCCACCAAATCATCCGGCACATAGATAAAGCCGGTGCCGTCCGCAATAGGTGTACCTGTAAAAGTATCCGTATACGGATCTGACACCACAGCCGAATTACGCAAAACAACCTTTTTCAAACTCGTGCAGTAGGCAAACACCATTTTCCCTGTAATTCTTTGCAGGCAAGGCAGGTCTATGCTTGTCAAACCCGTGTAGGCAAAGCCGCGGGAGGCAATAGCGGTAACTTTGGGAAAATCAGCCGACAGCAAGTTTGTCCAAGAGTAAAACACATAGTAGGAAATCGCTGTCACTCTGTCATTTGACACACTCTGCGCACTGCGGGTAAGTATTGCATCAAATGCATCTTGCTCTGCCTGCAACTGCACAGTCTTTTCTGACAGTTCCTCATTCAGTCTGGCATTTTCCTCCTCATAGGTAGGCACGGCAACTGTCACCGGATTATAGCCGTGTGCGCCATCTTCTTCGGCGTTATAGATGCCGTTTTGGCAAATGGTTTTTTCTTCGATCTTCTTATCCACCACCTGCTCCATTTCTACCGTGAAACGGATATTGTTTTCCGGAAAGTTCACATCAAAATTCATTCCAAACACCCGTCCTTCAAAATGCGTCCCACACTAACGCGCAGAATATTCGATGCCAACCGAGACACGCCGCAGCCTACCCGCAGCTGGACCTCAACCATTCCCTTTTCCGCCTCAAACAGCAGCGTCTCCGCCTCCGAAAGCGCCACCTTCAGCACATTGCCGGAGACGATGCACTCTGCCAACTGCTTTTCCAAAATGACCTCCCCCTGCTGGGCAAAGCAAACGTTCAGTGCCGTAATGCTCCCACCGTCAAAAGGAAGGGTAAATATAAATGTAGGTGTTGTTCCTCTGGTCAATTCCATCACCGCCTTATTCGTTTTGTAGTTAACTCCGACAGCCGCACCTTACTTCCAGCTGCCGGAAACATAAATATTCGCATATACATCCTTGTTACCATCGTAAATATGCAAACGCTGACTAAATTTCTGGGTTTCTCTGAAAACCGAATCTGCAAAGGCATACGTGCCGACTGCCATATACGATCCAACGGCAATGGGTATGTCCTTGAACTCAAATGGATAATCGACACTTAGTATATTGAGATAAAATCCCGAAACAGGTGAAGCCGCATCTGTCGTGGAAACAAATCTTTTAATACCCCAAAGTTCGGCAGCGCCGCTGTTCCATTTCCGATAATTCCAGATACCGCTTGTGCCCTGCTCCACAACGTAATCCGCCACCGGCAAATTATTGATATTCAACGTGCCGTTGACGTTAAAATCGTGCTCACCCCAATCAAATACCGGCAGCACACGCACCGTGTACTCCACAGATTTCTCCGTATCCAGCTGGTCAATGGCTCTTGCCTGTACCGTGTGAGGCTGTGTATGATCAAGTCCGCTCGCCACACCCTGGGCTGTGTAGGTGTTTCCGGTGATAACCGGCTCCAAATCCACCCAGTCCTTGTAATTTCCGCTGCCAACCTTGTACCGGTACTGTACCTTCAGGGTGTTGTCCACCGCACCGAAAGAGCCGGCAAACCAGTTGCCGGAGAGTCGCAGTTCCAAATTCCCCTCCGGGTCTGCCTTCGCCTCCTGTAAATCGCAGGTCAGCTTCACATAGGGAATCAGCGGCTTTGTAACCCTAAGATTGGTGGTGCAGCCTCTGCTGTCGGTAGCAACAAAATCAAACACGCCGTTTTCCACCGACCGGATAGAAACGGGATTGACATAGTGATTCCTGCCGTTATGGGTCATCTTGTGGTAGGTAATCTCCGCGCCGTTGTTGCCGATGTACTCCGCACCCGCCCGCACATTACTGCAGTACCGTACCAGCGTGTTTTCATCACCGGTAAGCGCCAGCGTCTCGCTGTTGACGTCTACAATGGACGGAATAATGGTCGGCTTGCTGGTGCTCTCATTGATGTACGCATAGAGCACACAGCTGTGCGTACCCAGCAGCGTATCCCCCATATAGGTGGTACAAAAAACTGCGCCCTCTCCCACCATAGCACCGGGAATCTGGCTGTAGAATTCTGTCGGAATCTTCCAGGTGACCACCGACTGGTCGGTCTTCTCCACAATGGTGCCTCTCAAATTACCAAAGCCGTAGCTTAAGGTGCAGAGCTGTCCCACCTGCGTCCGTTCAATCGCAATATCCACACTGTTGCCGATGGTTCCGTCCGGACAGTACACCGTGGCCATCCGGGGATTGGGTGTCAAGTCCCAATGGCCGGAAAGCGCCATCGCCGGCGGACCGTATTGATTGCTCGCCCGCACATTGGGAACAGACACATTATACGGCAGACTTAAAAAGCCATCCCCATTGTGGGAAACCGTAATCTCCCCGGACGCGATGGTCTGGGTGGTGTGGTTGTTGCGCAAGTCAAAGTAGAAATTCCGAATAGGAATGGTTTGCCCGCCAATGGAAATATCCCAGTTGTAGTAATAATCGTAAAAGCGGTTATTGTCGGTGTTGCTGATGGTAAACAGGTAGGAAACCACCGAGGAATTTGCCCCCGCATTGGAAGACTCCTGGGTCAACTGCAGCGATATCACATAGCCGTTGGACCAGGACTGATACGCATAGCTGCCCGCTGTGAAAGTTTGTGTTTTTAAAGCCATCTGCTACTCTCCTATCCAGAAACAGCCCGTTCTGTCTGTTCCATAATTTTCAAACCGACTTCTGCCGCCTACAATCAGATACGTGGACGCGTGCAGGTCCACCGCCTCCACACCCTCACTGCTGGCGGTGAGAACGATATTCTCGTTTTTGTAGACACGCATGCCGTCCTCTGTGATTTGGGTCTTGATTGCCCGACCGCTTTTTTCCACAGTCATACCCGTCTCGTCAAAGGTGTAGCCTGCGGTAGTGCTGACTCTGGACACACCATCGTCCAGCACCGTCCGCACCTGCACCGAAAGACCTTCCGCTGTCTGCTCTACGGTGGATACCCGCTTTGCCACATCATCAAGACCCTTCTGCTGGTCGGTCACGCGGGTCTTCAGTCCATCTGTGGTCAGCTGTAGCTGGGTGATTTTCTCGTCGTTGTCCCGATTCTTCACCACAAGACCGTTCACGCCCATTTCCAGCTCCAGCACCTTGCCGCTGAGCGCGTCAAATTCTCCACCGCCGGAAGATACGATGCTATCCCGTCGGGCACTGCCTACACAGCGCAGCGTATCCCGGGAATCGCACTGCACCTTGGTCATTACAAGCACAGGAAATGTCTTTCCGTTTCCATCAGTCAGGGTAATTTCGTCACCCGCCTCAATATGCAAGCTTGCCGGAACCGTTACCGTGCAGGGGGTGTAGCTTAAGGACATCAAAGGACTGAAAATATTCTCTGCCACCATCTGCAGCATTTCCGGCACACCCCCGGATAGCAGGCGGTTGCCTGTAATCACATAGGTGTTGCTGCCCTCTCCGGCAGATACGCCTATATCTGACTGTGTCTGACGAATCTGCACCCTGTCAATATACGCAGTCTGATAATCCTCCGCCTGCAAGGTGTCCATAAAATATATATCCGGCGTAATATAAATGCCTGTATATCTATACCAGGCAAGCTCAACGTTTCCGTCGGCGGTTGCTCTGCAAAACTGTCCGCAGGCCTGCCCCACCCACTTCATAAGCTGCCGGCCTGTAATATCGCTTGCAGTGAATTTCTGAATCTTCCACTCTCCGTTAGTCAGATATTTATTTACCAGTGTCAGATTGCAGGCATTGCAAACCATTTTAGCAAAAACATCCAACCTGTACGGCCAACCGTCCAGACCCTCCAGCCATTGGGTCAAATCCCGGTCCAGCCTTTGCAGCCGGTCACAGGCTTTTATTCGGTAGTGGTGCCTACCGATGCGCTTAGCACTTTCTACAACAAAAATACCCGCAAGTATCCTTCCCACGGCAGGATCCACTTTATAGAGCATCAGCTCTGTCTCCGGCTGAATATGCAAATTACCTTGGGGGGTAATCAAATCCGCCTCCATCACCCCAACACACACACTTCCCAGAGTCAGTTCATTTCCCTCGTTTACCCGCTGGGTCAGGGTGACCTTCTGTATAGCATTTACTGTTCCCTCACCGGAAAAAATTTCCGTTCCGTCAGGCAGAACAATTAAATTTCTCACCATCGCCCGCACCTCCTAAAGGGCAGCAATCTGAAAGCGATAGCTACTGATTGTCCCGGCAGACAGATTGGAAAACTGTACACTGTAGCCCGTCCGATATGCCCGCGCATACATTTGCTCGGCGCCATCGATTCCGGGGTAATTGAAATTAAAGCTGTCCTTCTCCTCAAACAGACGCTCCATATACGCATACTCCTCCTGGGAAATATCTGTGTAGGTAAAGGTCCACTTGGGCATTCTCCTGCGCAGCAGCATCCGATGCAGGACGCCGCTTTCATCTCTGCCCGATTCGGAATCGACTATATCCTCCACAGAAAGCTCCACATCGCTGTCCGGCACCAGGATTTCCATTCCGTCAATCAGAAACAGCCCTGTTGTTTTTCTCATACCATTCCTCCGTTTTGGGGCGCGGCTGAGCCACGCCCCGTTTTCCTCTCATTTCCTCGTTTCTCACCTAAGCTGCATACCGCTTCACGAAATCCGCAACCAGTGTCACGGTATAGGTGGACACCGGAGCATTTTCCTTCAAGCTGCCATTGCGAGCCTGCAGCCATTCCTTGTCCGGCACATCTCCAAAGGCAGGTGCCAGACCGGCAGCGCTCTGCTGCCAGACCCAGTTCTGAAAATCCAGCACCAATCGGTCATTTTCCTCCCGACTGCCGGCAGCCCGCCAGTAAAGAGCAAACCGGTATCTACCGCCAAGACGCAGGTCTCCCAGCGCATCTGCCTTGCGCCAAAGCTCCTCATATCCCAAAGGAAACAGTTCGATACTCCCCACTGTAGCGGTATCCTCCCAACCGGGATAGGTGCGCAGCCAGTTTTGCAATCTCTCCAACTCCATTTGCGCACCCCCCTTACTTTCTTCCGGCTTCCGTGTGACAGAAAACGCCCTGCCAAGCATAGGGCGCAGCATATTCTACCTGCCCCAGACCCGCTACCAGCTCCGGCACGAACACATCCCAGTCTATATCGGCAGTCCGGGGACCGATACCGTCATAAACCCGGTCACCTGCAAATACCAGCTGCTCCTGTCCGGGCTGTACCAGCAGGAACTTGCGCTCCCTGCGCCGACCTGTCAGGTCAAAGCGTTCTTCCTCCTGCCACTGCAAAAGGCACTCCGGCAGCACTGTCCGCACAATACCCGTGGGAGTGCTGCGATATACCGTCACGGTCTGATAGCACAAGCTGTAATCAAAGGGCATTACCCCACCCCCCGATAAATATCCAGATAGATGGTCGCCTTTTCATACAGCTCCCGCTTCAGAGCAGTCTTGTCGGTGTCGTAGCGCACAGACACACTGCCAATGCTGGCAGATGCCATTTTCTCCTTGCGCCTGCCCCAAAAGGTCTCCGCCATTGCGCATACCGCCAGCGCCTCTGCCGCCGCGCCGGAGGAGATGACCCGATAGACCCGCTTGAGCCTGTCCAGATACCGCTGCGCCTGAGCCGCCATACCGGAAAAGGCCTTTTCCGGTATGGCGCTGCCCAGGTATTGGTTTACATAAAATTCATAGTCTACCATAGGCAGCGCCTCCGGGATTAAGCGATTGCGATGTCCTTCAGAACGGCTGCCTTCAGGGTGTTCTTCAGCACCACGCCGGCAACCAGCTCCACCTCACCGGTCTTCACAGCGCCGGGAGTGTTCAGGTCGGGCAGATAGGACTGTACCACGCCGTCGCCCATAGGAGAAATGCCGTGGAAGCCGTCCAGGCCCAAAGAGACCGCATAAATGGCAGTCTTACCGCCCTCGGTGGCCACCACATCCTCAATGGTGCTGCCGTTGTAGTACTGACCCATATCCACCATAGGCACACCGGCGTAGGTCTCCACGGTGCGACCGAAATCGTCCTGGCTGCGCTCGTAGTAGCCGGCGCGACGGCCGATGGAGCGCAGCTTGACCAGCATTGTGCGGTTCATCAGCAGCATAGAGGCAGTGCCGTCCAGAGTGCTGATAAAGCTGTCCATCTCGTCCAGGAACGCATTGTAGTTGGCATCCAGTTCGTCAGAGGTCTTCAGACTCACCTGGCTGGTAAGTTCGTTGGCAGTGCCGGCAAGCAGCTTCTTCAAGCCGTCAAAAGTGCCGGTGACGTAACCCGCACCGGTGGCATCACCGGTGCCGTTGACCACCAGGTTGTGGAAATAGTTGGCGGTGGCCTTAATCTTCTGCTCTGCCTGGAATGCCATCTCATCGGCAGCGCCGGCAGTATTCTGAATCACGCGGTCCATCTGGAACGCGCCGCCCATAATGATGGCGTTTGCGGTCTTCTTTTCCTTCTTGGCCTCACCGGGTACGTACTCACCGCCAACGGTACGCACGGATGCGGTGGAGGGGGACTTGAGCTGAATGTAGCCGTAGGTCAGGGTGCTGCCACCGGTGCCGGGAGAGATGACGTTGTCAAACACCATCCGGTCCAGCAGCAGGGAGCTGCGACGGAACATATCTACGATCTGCTGATCTACCTTGTCGGCCATACCGACCTTTGCTTCTGCTAATGTAATTGCCATAATTTTTTACTTCCTTTCAAATTTTTCCAATAATGCGCCTGCCAGTGTGGCAGGACTTCTGGTTTCCTCCGGCACCATCGCGCCGGTGCCCCTTGCGTAAGGGGGCGGGGTTTCCGTCTGGAAGAGATAGCCGCAGTCCTGTTTTAAGTTTTGCAACGCCTCCTCCAGAGCGGCCGTCTGATTTTCGCTGGTCTTGAGGTTCTCCACGTCCAGCAGGGCAGTAATTGCCTTTGCGTTGCGTCCCTTGGCAGACAGAATGGCTTTTTCCAGATTGTGGCTGAAAATCAAATCAGACATTTCCCGTCTGTGGGTGTCCACCTGTTGGTCAAGCCTCTGCTGATACTGCTGCGCCGCGGTCTGCTCCGACTGGGCAAGCTGCTGCTTTAGCTGTTCATAGTCGGCATAGCGGGATTTTACGTTCTCAATATCCCTGCCATTTTCCGCCATAATTGCGTCGATAACCTCCTTGGGCAGGGGCATATCCCCCACCTGTAACCCTTGCAAAAATTCTCGTTTCATTGCTTCTCCTTTCTGCTACGCTTTTTACGGGTTTGCTTCCCTTATGAAAAAGTGCCACGCACTTTATTCAACTGCCTTGGGCATCAGCTTCTGCCGAATTGCCCCTTCGTCCATATTGCCCAGCCCAAACCGCCAGGCCAGCGCCACCTCGGGCTTTAGCAGACCCCTTTCCACCATCTGCAGATAGTCAGCCCAGGTCTTGTCCTCATCATAGAGAATTCCGTTGCCCCAATCGACGGTCACATTGCCCGCGCGACAGGCGGCAAAGCCATACTGCTCCGCCAAGAGCTGACACAGCTCCACGCTCTCCTCCAGCGCCCTCTGCCACATTCTCTGCAGCTCCAGCACCGTCAAAGAAAACTCCGCCGTGCTGGCGGTAATCTCCGTAGCCGTTCTGTCCTGAACGGCAGAATCCGAAATCATACCCCGCTTCAGGCCCAGAATGCTCTCCACATTCCGCAGATATTCCTGTTTTCTGGCAAGGTACGACTGCTCCCGCAGCGCCGGCGAAAACACCGTCAGACCCACATGCTCCGGGTCCTCATCAAGGCCCACAAACAGATGGTCCTGCAGCCCCAGCTCCTTGTCCAGCAGGTCTCTGGAGGCGATAATCCGACTCTCACCCCGACTGAACTCTCCGTTCATCTGGGCCTCATTTCTGTCGATGTTCCGGATAAGACCCTCCGCCGCGGCATACACCGCCACGCCGTCATAAGAGCCGTCAACGCAGTTGAGCATAGGCAGCTTCATTTCCACAAGACCCACCGAGCCCATCGCCTTGGGGAAGCAATAACGCTCCGCCAGCGCGCTGTAAGCCGGCACGTTTTTCAGCGGTACTTCCGCGCCCAGATTCCGGGAATCACGGCTGCGATAGAGTCGGTTGGTAATGGTCAAATACCCCTGGCTGTCTACACTGCGCCGTTCCAGCAATGTGTAGTAATAATTGCCCTCAGTGCTTCTCTCACACAGACCGATGTCCGTGGGTCTGCCGGCGCTGTCCCTGCCGAAAATCAGTACCCTGTCTCTGGGCACAAGGGTAAACGAAAAGCCCGTCCCATAAGGACAAGGCTTGATGTAACACGCGCCACCCACCAACGCCAGCTGCAGGGCCAACCGTTTCTTTTCTCCCAGCGCCCTCAACAGCAGCTGCCCGAAAGGATTTTCGGCAGAGGCATTGTACTCACCGAACACACTCTTGACCAGCTTGTCCACCACCGTGTAGGGAATCCGCTGACAGGGGTCTGATACCTGCGTTTCCGCACCGTCATAATACATGTCAAACCACCGCTCAATGGCGCGACGCATGGGAACGCTGGTCTTGTCCCAGGCACCAAAAGCCTGTTCATAGTCGTAAATACTCATACTTCACCTCCCCGGTTGATAATGCTGATGCGCTTGACCGCCCGCAGACCTACCTGCATGCCGTCAATGTACGCCTCCAGCTCATCTACCTTGTGCTGGAGCGCAGCATTTTCCCGCTCCAGCTGCCGCTTCTCCCAAAGAACGGTCTCCTTTGCCCACATAGGCAAAAACTTGTCTTGTAACCATTTTTTCATTGAAATCTCCTTGTTTCCTTATTTCTGCGCAAAACCGTGGCGCAGAAATAGCGAATGTCGTCCATTGCGTGGTCATTTTCCTTTACAACCCGGTCGGACTCACCGTTTTCGTCCCACCGATACAGAGAAAATTCCCGAATGCTGTCCTTGCAGACGGGCGCAAACTGAATTGCTCCCTCCCGCAAAAGGCTTGCCACCAGATGAATCCCGCCGAGTACATCGTTTTTTGCCTTTCGTACCGAGAATACACCGTGGGCGCGTATGGCAGCAATCAGCGACGATGCCGACGGGTCTACCACCACCGTCTCCACCGGCAAGCCTCCCGCCAGCTCCACCAGCGCCTTGTGATACTCCTCATCGGTGAGCATTTTCCCGCTGTCGCGACCGCTGTGATAGAACTCCCGCAGCCGTACCGCCCGTCCCCCGGACACACACCAAAGACCCGCAGAAAAGGGATTTCGCGTACCGTAGTCCACGGAAATGTAGTACCGACCGCTTTGGGGAAGGTCATTGGTAATGTGCTTTTCCGGCACAAACTCGTACACCAGTCCCTCCGCCATACACCACTGACCCAGAATGTAGCGCCGGTAGAACACCCCGGAATACATCGCCTCATACCGCTGCCGGATAACCGGGTCAAGACCGGGATTGTCCGCCATCGTAAAGTGCAGCCGCAGCAGCTTCTTTTCCTTCGCCTTCTGAATCCACTGCTTGTACAGCCAGTGCTCCGGTCCTTCGGGATTGCAGTTAAACCACAGCTTCGACCCCGCCACCGAGCAGCGGGCGCAGGCCTGCTCCACAAAGGAGCGGGGCATTAGCGCCGCCTCATCCAGCAGCACCCCTGCCAAAGTAATGCCCTGAATCAGCTTGTAGGCGCTCTCATCCTGACCGCCGAACAAATAGTAGGTGTTGCTGTTTCCCTGCCTGTCGGTAACCGTCAGCTTGTTTTCGCTGCGGCTTTCCCGAATGACCACCATATCCCCCAGCCACTGATAAAGGTTGTTCACCACGTTCCGCCGCAGCGCGCCGATGGTCCTGCCGCACAATCCAAAGCAGCACCCTTGGAAATTGGCCATACTCCACAGGAAAAACCCGGTCACCATACTCAACGTCTTTCCCGAGCGGATTGCCCCGTCGCACACAATTCCCTCAAACTCCCTCAGCTTAGGACGGTTCCACCAGGTCATCGCCAGTATCTGCCGCTTGCTGAAACTCTGATAGGTCATCTGTGTCCACCTCCTGTCGGGTTGCCTGTAAAATTGCCTCCAGTAGATTGTTTTCCTTTGTAACTTCCATTGTGTCCTTTCCCTCGAACAGACCAAAATGCTTGCCCAGCAGCCCCAGCGCCTTCATCTTGTCGTAAAACTTCACCTTCACACCGCCGGTGGTTTTCTCCACAGATGCAACCGCAGCACGCTCCAAGGGCTTTAGTCTCTCCCGCAGCCGTACATCTCCGTCTGTAAGCTCCAGATAATCCGGTGCGCGGGCAAAGCCGATCGCTGCCAGCTCCCGTATAATCCCTTCGGGGGAAACCTTCTTTCCTGCCATAGCTTCCCCAGCATCTCCTCCTTCCACGCAAAACGGCGAGGCAACCGGGATTTGCTCCCTTGCCTCGCCGCTTTTTTACTTGTCTACTATTGGCACTATCATATTACCACAGAAAAACAGAAAAATCTTCCCAACATTTTCCCAGCTTTTTTGATGCCCTTTTCCCACATTTCCAATTTTTTACACCAATTTCTGCCGTCTTTTCCTAAATAGGTTGCATTTTTCCGAATTTATGATATAATGTGGATAACTTTTAAACCGGGAGGGGACAAAATGAAGCTGCGCAGAAAAATCATCCTGATCGCCGCTGCCCTCTGTATTTTTGGCGCAGTGCTTGTGCTTGCCGTCAACGGCTACGTGGTGTGCTCCACCGCCGACCAAATCCTCTCACCTGACGATGCCGCCGCTGTGGAAGCAGACTGCATTCTGGTCCTTGGCTGCTATGTCCACGAAAACGGTCAACCCAGCACTATGCTGTCAGACCGCCTTGCCTGCAGTGTTTCCCTTTACGAAAGCGGCGCCGCCCCCAAGCTGCTGATGAGCGGCGACCACGGACGCACCGCCTATGACGAGGTCAACGCTATGAAGCAGTATGCTCTGGATGCAGACGTTCCGTCTTCCGACGTGTTTATGGACCACGCGGGCTTTTCCACCTACGAAAGCGTCTACCGGGCGCGGGATATCTTCCAGGCAAAAAAGGTCATCATCGTCACCCAGAAATACCACCTCTACCGGGCGCTGCACATCGCCAACGCCTTAGGCCTTGAAGCTTGGGGCGTTGCCGCAGATGCCCGCAGCTACTCCGGGCAGTTCTATCGGGATATGCGGGAAATTCTTGCCCGTAACAAAGATTTTGTAAACGGCATTTTCCAACCCGCCCCTACATTCTTGGGCGAAGCAATCCCCGTCTTTGGCGACGGCAACCTAACCAACGATTAACAAAAAAGCAGGGAGGTTTTACCTCCCTGCTTTTTACATCATAAAGTCCTTTTCCGTCAGCGGCAGCTTACACTTGTTCACATAGAACAGCATATTATCCATATAAGGGTCGTAGAATGGCTTATTTTCGCAAATCTCATCCACGCCCCAAGAGATAATATTCAATCAGCTCCAAACAATCTGCCTCATGGTTGATGCGCAAGCTGTGGCTGCCTCCTTACTTGTTCATTTCGGCAAGGGTTTTAAAGCCCAAATTCTTTGCCGCATTGTCCCAGCAAATCTTATCGTAGACCTGCTGTGTGATTGTACCGTCCGATAGCAGCTGGTCCATCAACTCACTGAGGGTCACGGTTTCCTTGGGAATCACTCTACAAGTGTCCATACCGAACATCAGCCGGTCCTGAAACTTGTCCATAAACCAGGCGGTAAACTTGGGGTCTCTGGTCATAGCGTTCAGACCGCTGCCGGCAGACATATCGCCGTACAGATTGTCATACTGCTCCAGCAGCCGCACCACCGGGCCGTCAGGCTCAACGGGGCCTGTAGGATAACCCCTGTACTGCTTGTCGCCGGAAATGCGGCTCCAGAATTCTGCGGAGTGGCCGAAGAACTTAATGTCCGGATACTTATCCAACGCCCGCTCCAGACCGGAGAGGTTGTGGTCATCATAAACACCGTACGTATACATAGGCGTAGGAGCAATATGGAAAGTAAACGGCAGCTTGTACTTGTTGACATAGAACAGCAGATTGTCCATCAACGGATGGTCAAAGGGCAGGTTTGCGCACATCTCACCCACACCCCGTGCGCCCCGCTCCAGATAGTACTCAATGTACTGGGAATAATCCGCCTCGGGGTTTCTGGAGAACATTCTCGGGTCCATATTCATAAAGTACAGGAACTTGTCGGAATACTTCTTAGTCACCTCTTCAATCTCTCTGATTGTTTGAGGATACGGCACAATTTCATAATGAATCAGCGGCAGCAGAAGGCCCATATCCACATTGTGGTCTTTAAATATCTGCAGCTGTTGCTCCACCGACAGAAAGTACGGATACCCCGGCTTTCCCCCGTTGGGAATAAAACCATAGCTGGGGAACGCGTGACAGTGGACGTCAAATTTCACATAAATCCCTTCCTTGCATACCGGCAGTAACGCCGTTATTTTCTTCCATTATACCGCTCTAAAAATCAGGTATCAAGGACAATCTTGCTAAAAAGGAATATTTTTTATAAATTGCAATGCTGTTTGCACCACTTCTGTCAAAAGCCACAGCAGGAAAAGACTAATGGACTCGATTTGCATTTTTTGCCCAATGGGTGGGGAATGGACTCGCTTTTCTGCGGAAAAGCCACGGCGGTTGCAAGTGTCCACCGGACACTTGCCAAGAGCCGCCTTTCGAGTCCATTCGTCTGAATACCAATACCAAACAAAAAGGACACCCATACGGGTGTCCTTTTTGTTTGGTGGAGACTAATGGACTCGAACCATCGACCTCCTGCGTGTGAAGCAGGCGCTCTAACCAGCTGAGCTAAGCCTCCGTGTGGAACGGATTCGATTATACCATATATTGAAAAAAAGTCAACCCCTTCCCTTGGCAAAGGTACAAAAATCTGTTATTGTATAAGCAAAGGGGGTGCAAAATGAACTACACCAACATCGTGCCGGGTACATTCCTGTCCCGACCCAACCGCTTTATCGCCCACGTGATGATTAACGGCAAAGAAGAAATCTGCCACGTAAAGAATACCGGCCGCTGCCGGGAGCTGCTTACACCCGGCGCAACCGTCTACTGTGAGGATGCCCAATCCCCTACCCGCAAAACCCGCTATGACCTGATTGCCGTGAAAAAAGGCAGCCGCCTTATCAATATGGACTCTCAAGCTCCCAATGCCGCCGCTTACCGGTGGCTCGCCGCCGGCGGACTGGGCAAGCTGGAAAACCTCCGCGCAGAGAGCCGCCACGGTGACTCCCGCTTCGACTTTTCCTTTACCAAGGACGGTGTCCCCTGCTTTCTGGAGGTCAAGGGTGTCACGCTGGAGTATGACGGCGTATGCGCCTTCCCAGACGCCCCCACAACGCGGGGCGTAAAGCACCTGCGGGAGCTGACCGCCCTTGCCGCCCAAGGCTATGGGGCATATGTGCTCTTCGTCATTCAGATGTCCGGCGTTAACTATCTCCACCCCAATGACGCCACCGACCCGGCATTCGCCGCAGCCCTGCGGGAGGCTGCCCAAGCCGGTGTGAACATTCTGGCTATGGACTGCGCCGTCACCCCCAGCACAATGACCCTGCGCCGCCCCGTAGAAATCCGCCTGTAACGCAAAAAGGAAGGACAAAAATGTCCTTCCTTTTTATTATTTGAATTCTGCGGCTCTCTGGCGCACCAGCGCCCGCTTCAGCCGCGCCTCGGCAAGACGCAAATCCGTATCTGTGGCAGACTTGTCCGCCATCACCGTCTTTGCTTTCTGTCCGGAGGCAATTGCCCGGGCCACATCAATCTTCTCCGCCCACTCAAAAGTAGTCGGCACCAGATTAACCTGCCCGTTCAGCACGGACACCATGCCGCCGATGCAGGCGCCGTAGCGCTTCTGCCCGTCCACAACCACAGTGGCAAGGCCCATACCCAGGGGCGCAACGCAGGCAATGTGGCCTGCCTGTATTCCCATATCGCCGCCGGTGGTGCGGACAACCAGCTCTTCCGCCAGTCCGTCAAACTGCACACCGTCGGGGGTCACAATTTTCAGGGAGAAGGTATTCATTATGCCTGCCCCTTCCACTTAGCAACCACATCGTCAATGCTGCCTGCAAACAGGAAGCAGGACTCGGGAATCTCGTCGTGCTTGCCCTCGATAATCTCCTTGAAGCCCCGAACGGTCTCCTTCAGCGGCACATACTTACCCTCGTAGCCGGTAAACTGCTCTGCCACAGCAAAGGGCTGGGACAGGAAACGCTGCACCTTTCTGGCGCGGCTGACCGTCAGCTTGTCCTCTTCGCTCAACTCATCCATACCCATAATGGCGATGATGTCCTGCAGCTCCTTGTACCGCTGCAAAATCCGCTGCACGCCACGGGCAACGGCGTAATGCTCCTCGCCCACCACCTCGGGGGTCAGAATCCGGGAGGTGGAGTTCAGCGGGTCAACCGCGGGATAGATACCCAGAGACGCAATGCCTCTGTCCAGCGCCGTGGTGGCGTCCAGGTGGGCAAAGGTGGTCGCGGGAGCGGGGTCTGTGTAGTCGTCAGCCGGCACATAAACCGCCTGCACGGAGGTAATCGAGCCGTTCTTGGTGGAGGTGATACGCTCCTGCAGCGCACCCATTTCCGTGGCCAGCGTGGGCTGATAACCAACGGCAGAGGGCATACGGCCCAGCAGCGCGGAGACCTCAGAGCCAGCCTGTGTGAAACGGAAAATGTTGTCGATAAACAGCAGCACGTCCTGATGCTTCACATCCCGGAAATACTCTGCCATCGTCAGTCCGCTCAGACCCACCCGCATACGCGCTCCGGGGGGCTCGTTCATCTGACCGAACACCATCGCCGTCTTCTTGATAACGCCGGACTCAGTCATTTCCAGATACAGGACGTTGCCCACACGGGTACGCTCGCCTACGCCGGTAAATACGGAGTAGCCGTTGTGCTCGGTGGCGATGTTGTAAATCAGCTCCTGAATCAGCACGGTCTTGCCAACGCCAGCGCCGCCAAACAGACCGATTTTGCCGCCCTTTGCATAGGGGCAAATCAGGTCGATAACCTTAATACCGGTCTCCAGAATTTCTGTAGAAGACTCCTGGTCCTCATATGCAGGGGCAGGACGGTGGATCGGCCACTTCTCCTGCGCCTCCTCGGGGCCTGCCTCGTCAATAGGCTGA
>JAZTWB010000056.1:0-12231 GCA_045635645.1 Faecousia sp.
AGGAAGACACGTCAGAAACCAGCAGCTTGCCCTTGGTGTTGGGTAGGGTATGATACTTTGTTCCGTAGATGGTGTTGTTTTCGCAGATATATACGTAGTCCGCATCCTCGCTGATAGGCAGGTCGGAGCAGTCAGGAATGTAGGAAAAGGTCTTATCCGCAGAAGAGGCAATCGCATTGGCCTTGCCGTATTTCTGTGCCTCCTGATAGGCTTTTTTAGCCCACTGACCGGTAATAATATAGTCAGCAACGCCGTTTTTCATCAGATTCATAGGAATCATAGCAAACTGCTGGGATGCGCCGCCCTGCAGGAACAAAACCTTATAATTATCCGGAATGTTCATAAGCTCCCGCAAATCTGCCTCAGCCTCGTCAATAATCTGCTGATAAGCTTTGGAGCGGTGGCTCATTTCCATAACGGACATACCGGTGCCGTTGTAATCCAGCATCTCTGCTGCTGCTTCCATCAAAACTTCCTCGGGCAGCACGCCGGGGCCTGCGGAAAAATTGTATACTCTCTTCATTTTCATTTCCTCCTATTGAATCAGTGTTTCTAACAGGCGGTAGCCGTCCGGCTGGTAGATGCCGGTGGCTGCGGCTGCCTTTTCAGAGAAACACACTTCTTTACATTCAATATTTTTGCTGTCATACAGCACATAGGGTACAGCCTCAGCTGTGTGGGTACGAATACAAATCGGCGTGGGGTGATCGGGCAAAACAAGGATACGATAATCCTCTCCGCTTTCGTCCAGTGCCTTCTTCACCACCGATACGACATTTTTGTCTATCAATTCAATGGACTGTACTTTATGGTGCAGGTTGCCTTGATGCCCCATTTCGTCAGGCGCCTCAACGTGAATATAGACAAAGTCCTGTTTGTCCTCAAGAAGTGCCTTTATTGCAGATTGTGCCTTGCCGATATAGTTGGTGTCCAGCGATCCGGTTGCACCCTCAACCTCTGCAACCTCCATTCCCGCACCAACAGCAATGCCCTTGAGCAGGTCAACGGCGGAAATTACCGTGCCGTTCAAGCCGGTCTTCTGGTAGAAATTCTGCAACGCAGGCTTTGTACCGGCACCCCAGAACCACAGGGAATTGGCCTTATTCTTCCCTTCCTTGGCACGCTGAAGATTCAGCGGATGATTGTTAAGTACATCAAAGCTCTTTTTCATTATTTCACGGAACACAGGGTGCTGCGGCAGGAATTGTCCAATCATCTGACCGAGATGATCGTGGGGCGGCTCCATATCCAGAACCTCACCCTTATCCCAGACCGTAATGTGTCGGTAGCTGGTGCCGGTGTAGAACTTAAATTCATCATTCTGGAAAGCTTCACGAACGGCATCCATTAAAATATCGGCGTCCTCTGTTGAAATCTCACCGGAACTATGGTCCAGTATGGTCTTCTCTTCATAATCTTCATTCTCGGAAAGTGTGACAATATTACAACGGAAGATGACATCCGTTTCCTTCATCGACACACCTACACTCAGCGCTTCCAGCGGTGAGCGTCCGGAATAGCAATCCAGAGGATTATAGCCCATAACAGCTAAGTTTGCCACATCGCTGCCGGGCTTCATTCCCGCAGGAACAGTCTTCACCATACCCATCTTGCCGCAACTTGCCAGCAAGTCCATACAGGGTGTTGCAGCGTATTCCAAAGGTGTCTTTCCGCCAAGCTCCTCAATCGGCAAATCCGCCATACCGTCAGCTAAAACAACTACATATTTCAATCAGATTCCCCCCCTCGTCTTCATTCTCCAGTTATGCGTAAATGTATTAAACTATAGTAGCACCAATCCCAGAAAAATACAATACGAAAATGAAAAATTATTCACATTTTATGAAAAGACATCGTAGTTTTTGACGTTTTTGGGAATGATGTAGCAAAAGCCCTTGGCAAAACTACCTTTACCAAGGGCTGAGTGCTGTGATCATAGGATTTTGATGCCGTAATGTTCCATCCAAAAATTGATTTGCAGCATAAAAGCAATTGTCTGCGGCTGCTTCATCAGTTGACCGTACCACGGCCACGTAAAATCAGCACTGAGAAGCTTTGACAGTGCATTTTTATCGACGAGTGCATAGATTGGCGCATCATTTCTTTCCAAAAGCTGCTTCAGCAATGCGCTTACGGCCTCGGTGTATCTGGGATCATAAGTTTTGGGGTATGGACTTTTCTTCCGCCCAAGTACCTCCTTGGGAAGAATTCCCTCCATTGCCCGTCGCAGCAAACCCTTTTCCTGTCCGCTATAGTCCTTATATTCCCACGGTACACCGTAGAGATACTCCGCAATTCTGTAATCGCAGAACGGCACACGCACCTCCAAACCACAGGCCATACTCATTCTGTCCTTCCTGTCCAGAAGCGTCTGCATAAACCAGGCTTGGTTTAGATTGACCATTTCCTTCATCCGCTTTTCCTGTTCAGAGGTACCCGGAAGAATGTCACAACCTGCAATCGTCCGCTGATAGTGGTCATTCACAAAGTCATCCGGATCAATTTTTATGTCCCTGTTTAAAAAAGCCGTCCGTAAACCTGTGTTCTGCGCCCACGGAAAGCCCTGAAACGCCCGAATCTCTGGATCTCGATACCAGGGGTATCCGCCGAAAATCTCGTCAGCACACTCTCCGGAAAGCGCCATCTTTACCTCTTTGCGAATCTCACGGCAAAAAGCAAGCAAAGAAAAATCCACGTCCGCCATTCCGGGCAGGTCTCTTGCTATGGTTGCACATTCAAGCTGATTCAATAAGTCCTGTGGCGTAAGCACTGTCCAATGGTGTTTGCAACCAAGTGTCTGTTCCATAATTCGAATGTAACTGTTATCGGAGTTGGGTTGAAATTTACCCGGCACAAAATACTTTTCGTTGTTCTCGTAATCCACGGAGAATGTAGGCAGTTGCTCTCCCCTATCCTTTAACGCACCGGCACAGACCGCAGATATGAGACTGGAATCCAAACCGCCCGACAGAAACGTGCCGATTGGCACATCGGAAACCATCTGTCTGCGAATTGCATCGGTAACGAGCCAGCGTACCTTATCTACTGTATCTTCAAATGTATCCGTATGTTCCCTGTCTTTGAGCTTCCAGTATCGCCACCAATTCCAATCGCCCCTGCTGTAATAACCGCAGCAGCCCGGCTCCAGTTCAAATATATTACGAAACACTCCACTGCCGGGTATCCGTCCCGGTCCAAGCATAATAATTTGCGCCGCCCCCTCACTGTCCAGCTCTCTCGGAACATCGGGATACGCAAATAGTGTCTTTATCTCCGAAGAAAAGAGCATACCATCTGTGAGCATAGTATAAAACAACGGCTTTACACCCATTCGGTCCCGGGCAAGAAAGAGTCTCTTCTTCTTTTTCTCCCACACACCGAAAGCAAAGATTCCGTTGAATCTGTCCACACATTTTGCTCCCCATTGGGCATATGCGTGAAGGACCACCTCTGTATCGCTGTGGGTAAGAAACTCGTGTCCCAAAGCGGTGAGGTCAGCCCTTATTTCATTGGTATTATACAGTTCTCCATTATAGGTAATTACGTACTCCTCCCCTGCCCAGCTCAACGCCATTGGCTGGGCGCCACCTGCAGGATCGATAATCGCCAGACGGCTGTGCAGCAGACAGCACTCCCGTTCCATAAAGCTGCCGGTACCATCAGGACCGCGGTGAAGCATTGTAGAAAGCATAGCGTCAAGAATTTTCGCATCAAAGGGCAATCCCAGTATACCCGCAATTGCACACATACCTTTCACAACTCCTTTCAATCCTTAACAGTCTATGCAAATTTTCCGCAGTATGTGTATGAATAACGCAAAAACGTGTAATACTAAAACGGGTGATAGATTATGAAAGGCAGTAAGGATATTCTTTCTTCAATTCTCAAAACAACACAAATGGGGCAAATCGGCATTCGCAGCATTTTAAAAACCCCGCTGCAAAGCGGTCTGCGTACAGAACTCACTTCTCAGCTAAAGGAGTACGATGCCATTGAACAGGAGGCCCACGGAATTGCTCTGTCACGGGGCTGGCAGCTGAAAGAGCTGGATCCGGCAATCAAGGGAATGACCGATATGATGACCCGTTCCCGGCTATCCTTTGGCAATGCGGATTCCAAAGCGGCGCAAATGATGATTCAGGGGAACACCAGGGGTATTATTAAGGGATATAAGAATCTGAATCAATTCCCGCCCTCCGATGCCACTGTAGCGAATCTTGCCCAAAAGCTAATTGATTTTGAAGAAACCAACAACAGACAGCTCCAGGGATTTTTATAATCCTTGGAACTTTTTTTGTGACCGAAACATAGCATAATGAGAACATGAAAGGAGGGGGTATTCTGTCAGCAAAAGGCTATATACAGGTTCATGCCTACACCAGTTACTCGCAAATACCGCTGAAGGATGTTGCGGTCTCCGTAACCGACACCGGCGGCAACGCCATCGCTCTGCGACTGACAAACAGAAACGGCGCGTTGGATGCGCCTATTGAAATCGAGGTGCCGGATTTGTCATCCAGCCAAAGTCCGAACACCGGCATCATTCCCTTTACCGCAGTCAATCTCTATGCAAGACTGAACGATTACGAAGCCATTGAGATTGAGAATCTGCAGATTTTCCCAAACACAACCACCCTGCAAAACTTGGAAATGATTCCTCTGTCGGAGTTTCCTGATTCCTGGAACAAATTAGAGATATTTAACACACCGCCGCAAAATTTATAGGAGGTACGTATGCCACCGGTTGTGACACCTTTTGTACCCCAGCGGATAACGGTACATCTTGGGCCGCCGTCATCAAATGCGGAAAATGTTACTGTATCTTTTTCTGATTACGTAAAAAATGTCGCCTCCAGCGAAATTTATCCCACTTGGGACGAAAGTGCGCTGCGGGCAAACATACTCGCCATTGTGTCCTTTGCGCTTAACCGTATCTACACCGAATTTTACCGCAGCCGCGGATACGATTTTGACATTACCAGCTCCACGGCCTATGACCAGTACTTTGTAAAAGGTCGTGCATTTTTTGAGAACATATCCCGCTTGGTGGATGAACTTTTTAACGATTATCTGCGCAGACCCGGCTTTGTTGAGCCCCTTGCAGCGAAATTCTGCAACGGTACAACTGTAACCTGTGAGGGCTTGAGTCAATGGGGCAGCCAAAATCTGGCGCAGCAGGGTTACAACTCCACCCAGATTCTTCGCAGCTATTACGGAAATGTGGAGACCGTTGTAAACGCGCCAATCCGGGGAAACACAAGCTCATACCCCGGTACACCACTACGTGTGGGAAGCACCGGCCCCAACGTAGTGATTATCCAAACATCTCTTAACAGAATTGCGCAAAATTATCCTGCGATCCCTAAAATACCGGCAGTTGACGGAATTTTTGGCAGCCGTACTGAGGCCTCTGTACGCGCGTTCCAGCAGATTTTCGGTCTGAATCCTGATGGAATTGTCGGTCCTGCCACCTGGTATGAGATTGTCCGCCTTTACACAGCAGTTACAGCACTATCGGAGCTGCGCAGTCAGGGGCAGCAGTTTTATGCAATCAACTGGTCACCGCCCAACGCGCTGCAGGTTGGTGATACCGGAGATAAAGTTCGGCAGCTGCAGTATATGCTGTCCGTAATGTCAGCGTATATCCCGGAAATACCGCCTCTGTCCGTAGACGGTGTCTATGGCACTGCCACAAGAGCCGCCGTGCTGGCTGCGCAACGACGATTCCGTCTTCCCGAAACCGGCGTCGTAGACGCAACCACCTGGAATGAAATCTACGATCAGTTCTCCGGTATTGAAAACACAACTCTCCGCAGCGGAGAAACCTTCCCCAGATCAACCGAGGCAACCGCGCCGGCGGCAGCTGTTCGGCAGGTCGGGAATTTCAGAAGACCGCCTACACCTGCAACACCGCGGGCAAACTATGCCAGAACAACCACCCTTACGCAATTTCCCGGACGGGATTTGGCAATGGGCGGTCAGGACCCTGTCAGACAGGAGGTGGTACGATGAGACCTGGTGAATCCTTTGTAGAGCAGCCTATCCGCAGTTTGCAAACAATGCTGCGTGTCATTGCCGAAGATGATTTGCGCATTCCAACCGTCGTTCCCGACGGAGTATACGGACCAACCACTATGGCCTCCGTCTCCGCGTTCCAGCGGCTGTACGGTCTCCCCGTTACAGGGGTGACCGACCAGACAACCTGGGACAGAATCGTATCTGTTTACGAACCTGCTCTCATTCGCATCGATAAGGCAGAGCCGATTGAAATCATATTAGAACCGGGTGAGGTTTTCCGAATAGGCGACAGCAACGCGTACATCTATCTGTTGCAAAGCATTCTGATACAGCTGTCCAATGACTACCCAAAAATTACTCCGCCGGAGCACAACGGCGTGCTGGATAACAGCACCAGTGAGGCCTTGGCCGCATTTCAGCTGCTTGCCGGACTTCCACCCACAGGCGAAATGGATAAAATCACGTGGAAATATCTTGTAAAGCAGTTTACACTCAGCGCCAATCGACAGGCAGCACGATAATTATGTGAAATTTTTATGGCAATATCACTTTTTACTTGATTCGGCAAGAAAAAAAGACTATAATAATTGGGTAACTTGGTAGATTTACCCGGAGGAATGTATGTATGTTTGTCAAGGATTGGAGAAAAGAGATATTCACAATTCCTAATCTTCTAAGCCTGTTCAGACTGATTTTGATTCCCGTGTATGTCAGTATCTACTTAAACGCGCGGGACGCAACAGATTATTATCTGGCTGCCGGTATTTTAGCAGTTTCCTGTCTGACCGACTTGATTGACGGCAAAATTGCCCGACATTTTAATATGATCACCTCATTGGGTAAGCTCCTTGACCCTGTAGCGGATAAGGCAACGCAGTTTACACTGATAATGTGTCTGACTGTTAAGTACAGAATTTTATGGTGTCTTGTTACCCTGTTCGTGATAAAAGAAGGCTTTCAGCTGATCGCCGGCGGTATCCGTCTGCGGAAAAAGGTAATGCTGAAAGGCGCGCTGCTCAGCGGAAAAATCTGCACTACAGTCCTCTTTCTCAGCCTGATTGTTATGGTAATGCTGCCGCAGCTGCGTGCCGAGGCGGTAAAAATCATTGTGATTGTTGACAGCTTGTTTATGCTGGCGGCCTTTTTTGATTACGTGATTGCCTACTTCTTTATGGACAATAAATTTCAGCCACTGGATGACTGAGCATAAAAAAACAGTCCCTACCGTTCGGTAGGGACTGTTTAATTTTCTTATCAGAATGTACCCTGCTCCATCATTGCCTCGGCAACCTTCTTGAAGCCGGCGAGGTTTGCACCTGCAACCAGGTTGTAACCCATACCGTACTCCTCGGCAGCCTGCACAGACATCGTGTAGATATTCTTCATAATAACCTTCAGCTTTGCATCGACTTCTTCTGCGGACCAGACCAAACGCTCAGAGTTCTGGCTCATTTCCAAACCGGAAACTGCAACACCGCCTGCGTTGACAGCCTTAGAGGGTGCAACGATCATTCCGGGCTGCTCCATCAGGAAGTAGAGCGCATCATTAGTTGTAGGCATATTGGCAACCTCGATGTAGTACTTCACACCGTTGGCAGCAATGCGCTTTGCCTGCTCCAAATTCACGTCGTTCTGTACAGCGGAGGGCATAATGATGTCTGCCTTTACGCCCCAGGGCTTCTCGCCGGGGAAGAACTGAACGCCGAATTTATCCGCGTAGTCCTGCACTCTGTTGCGGCCGGAATTGCGCATTTCCAGCATATAATTTACCTTTTCCTCACAGGAAGACACGCCTTCGGGATCGTAAATGTAGCCGTCAGCACCGGAGAGGGTAACAACCTTCGCACCCAGATGCAGTGCTTTCTTACAAATACCCCAAGCAACATTACCGAAGCCGGAGATAGCAATGGTTTTGCCCTCAATGCTCTCGCCCTCGTGAGCAAGAACTTCCTGCAGGTAATAAACCGCGCCATAGCCGGTGGCCTCGGGACGGGTCAGAGAGCCGCCGTAGCTGAAGCCCTTACCGGTGAGAACGCCGTTCTCCCAAACACCCTTCAGGCGACGATACTGACCGAACAGATAGCCGATTTCTCTGCCGCCAACACCCATATCACCGGCAGGTACGTCAATATCCGGTCCGATATACCGGTACAGAGCAGACATATAACTCTGGCAGAAACGCATAATCTCTGCGTCGGACTTGCCGGCAGGGTCAAAGTCAGAGCCGCCCTTACCGCCGCCCATAGGCAGGCCGGTCAGGCTGTTCTTAAAGGTCTGTTCAAAGCCCAGGAACTTGATGATGCTGGGATTTACGTTGGGCTGGAAACGCAGACCGCCCTTGTAGGGTCCGATTGCGCCGTTGAACTGGCAGCGGTAGCCAATGTTGGTATGGGTCTGACCGTTATCGTCAGTCCAGACAACACGGAAGGTAAACATCCGCTCCGGCTCTACCATACGGTTAAGCAGGTCGGCTTTCTCATACTCCGGGTGCTTATCAACCATAGGCGAAATCGAGGAAAGAACTTCCTCAACGGTCTGCACAAATTCCGGCTCACCGCCGTGTTTTTTCTTCACATTTTCAATTACACTTGCGACATATGCGTTCATTTTTTTACCCCTCCAAAATATGGTTTGCGTATATTATATGACAGCCGTTTTTTCTTGTCAATCATTATTCAATACATATATCGCCAATTCTGGGGGTTATTTATAGTATAATATTACAAAAATCGCCACTGTAAAAGCAATTTCGTACCAATTCATTTCACTCTTTCGGTACCGGCTTGGTGACGCCGGTGCGTCGCGCCTTGCTTAAGCCGCCTGCCATATGGGGCTGTGAATCGTCCGAGAATTTCGCCCTGCGAATAATATCCTCGCCGAATCTGTCCCGGAGAGAATCCACCGTTTCGTCCAGCCGCAATTTCTTTTCGTACTGCATTGGGCTTACGCCGGAGAAGAAATCGTACTGCCTATAAGGCTCTGTGGAGAGTTTTGTCACCTGTACACCCAGTTGTCTCAATGGCGTTACGCCGTCCCACATCTCATCAAAGGCCTGACAGACCGCCTCAAACAGCTCCGTTGTAATATTGGTTGCGCCGGGCAGCTGCAGCTGATGGGAAGCATTTTGAAAATCACTCGTCCGCAGCTGAACGGTGATGCAGCTGCCGCTTTTTCCGTCCTTGCGCATACGCATCGCAACGGTTTCACACAGACTCAGAAGCACACGGTATGCCGTATCTCTGCTTAGAACATCCTGCGCCGTAGTGGTGGCATTTCCGTAGCCTTTATTGGCAGCGGTTTCTGCTGTAACCGGCTCTGCGTTACGCCCATTGGCAAAATGCCAGATGGTCTCCCCCTGCTTTCCAAGACGTTTCCGCAGGACGGCAACATCTGTCCTAGCCAAATCACCGATGGTGTAAATACCCAAGCCCTTTAGCTTTTGCTCGGTGGCCGCACCCACAAGAAATAAATCCCGCACAGGTAGCGGCCACATTTTGCTCTCCATCTCCTCCGGGTACAGCGTATGGACCTTATTGGGTTTTTCAAAATCTCCTGCCATTTTGGCAAGCAACTTATTTGTGGAAATACCCACATTCACCGTAAAGCCCAATTCCTGCCAGATGCGCTCACGCAGTTTCTCCGCAGCCAGGCGAGGTGACCCGTAAAGCCGCTCTGTGCCGGTCATATCCACCCACGCCTCGTCTATGGAATACTGCTCCACCACGGGACTAAACTGCCTGAGCATCTCCACAAAATGACGGGACGCCTCCACATACAGCTCGTAATCCGGCGGAATTACTGCCAAATGGGGGCATTTTTCCAGTGCCTGGAACAGAGGCTCTCCTGTATGGATGCCGCATTTCTTTGCCGGAGTGCTTTTGGCAAGAATAATGCTGTGGCGGGAGGCCTTGTCTCCGGCCACCACCGACGGCACCTCCCGCAAATCCACTTTCTCTCCCAACACCCGCACCCGATAAGCCGCTGACCAGGAGAGAAACGCACTGTTGGCATCCACGTGAAAAATCACACGTCTTGACATATCAGTACACCTTCCTCATCAAGCACCAGCTATGGCTACGAATGGTATATTTCAGCTCAAAGAGCGATTCCTTCCGGCGCACGATGCCCCGGCACAAAAACACGATTGCCTCAACGCCCACATACTGAATTTTTCTGCTGCTGACAATCTCGTCAATATCCACCCGCAAAAGTCGGTGGTCCTCCGTCTCCATCTGCAAGCGCAGGGGGCGAATATCCCCATTGGCACTGCATACGGAAATGACATCTACCGGAGAATTGATTTTTCCCACTGCGCTCACCCCTTTCGAAATTATTATAGTACATTTGTTCTAAGATAGCAAGAGGAATTTTCCGGTTGTCACCACCCCTGCGGTCTGGTATAATAGAAAACAAGGAAAGCGAGGACTCATTATGTTAAAATACCCTTGTTTGGTGTTAGACCACGATGACACCGTCGTGCAGAGCGAAAAAACCATTGGCTATCCATTCTTCTGTACGATTTTAAGTCAATTTCGGCCCGGAATGTCCATTGCATTCAAAGACTATGTTCACGACTGTCACGATTATGGTTTTGCAAATATGTGCCGTAGGCGGTTTGCGTTTACGGAATATGAATTGCACGACGAGTATGTGCGCTGGATGGAGCACGTCAAAACCAACATTCCCGCGCCATTTCCCGGAATCAAGGATGTGATTCGCCGGCAAAAGGAAAATGGCGGCCTTGTCTGCGTGGTATCCCATTCCAGCATTCAGAACATCACCCGGGATTATGATGTACATTTCGGTGTCCAGCCCGATGCCATCTACGGCTGGGATTTGCCTGAACACCAACGCAAACCCCACTCCTACCCTCTTGAGGATATTATGGCAAAATATCAGCTGCAGCCAAAAGACATTCTGGTTGTGGACGATATGAAGCTTGCGTGGCAAATGGCGCAGCCTGTAGGGGTAGAAATCGCCTTTGCTGCCTGGGGTAAGGAAGAATTCCCCAAGCTTTCCGAAGAAATGCGCAATATCTGCAATTACAGCTTCAATTCCCCAAAAGAACTGGAAATTTTCCTGTTTGAGTAGCTTGACAATTATGGTATAATACCTATGCAAGGAGGTGTGAATTCTGGAAAGAGAAAGTGTCAAAATTATGGCCCGAAATCGTGAAGCATATCACGAATATTTCGTGGAAGACGAGATGGAAGCCGGCATTGAGCTGTGCGGCACAGAGGTCAAATCCATTCGCCAGGGAACTTTGAATTTGAAAGACGCCTGGTGCGGTATTAAAAACGGCGAGCTTCTCGTAAACCAGATGCACATCTCCCCCTATGAGCAGGGCAACCGCTTCAATCCCGACCCCCGCAGACCCCGTCGCCTTTTGATGCACAGGCGGGAGATTATGCACCTGCTGGGCAAGGTCAAGCAGGACGGCTATGCGCTGATTCCTCTGTCTGTTTATTTAAAAGGCAGCCTTGTAAAGGTAAAGGTGGGTCTGTGTAAGGGTAAGAAGCTGTACGACAAACGACAATCCGCGGCCGAGCGGGACGCAAAGCGCCAAATCGACCGTGCAATGAAGGAGAGATATTAATATGAACCCTACTTTTAAAATCACTATGGAAAACGGCGGCGTCATCGAAGGTGAGCTGTATCCGGAAATTGCACCCCAGAGCGTGTACAATTTCATTGATTTGGCAAACCACAATTACTATGACGGACTGATTTTCCACAGAGTCATTCCCGGCTTTATGATTCAGGGCGGCTGTCCCGACGGCACAGGAATGGGCGGCCCCGGCTACTGCATCAAGGGCGAGTTCTTCTTTAACGGCTTTAAAAATGAGCTGCGTCATAAGCGCGGTGTCCTTTCTATGGCCCGTTCCTCCACCCCCAACTCTGCCGGCTCTCAGTTCTTTATTATGCACCAGGATGCTAAGCATCTGGACGGCCAGTATGCTGCCTTTGGCAAGGTGACTGCCGGACTGGAGGTTGTGGATGCTATTGCAGCCACCAAGACCGGAATGCAGGACCGTCCCGTGGAGGAGCAGAAGATTGCCTCTATTACCGTTGACACCCACGGGGAAAACTATCCGGAGCCCAATAAGCTCCCCGACCCCTACGGCAGATTCTAAAATACACAGTGGGGTGTATCTCACCCCACTGCCTCACACGGGGATGTACCGGTTTCGACGGGGGTAGTGAGGCAGGATA
>JAZTWB010000057.1:0-19862 GCA_045635645.1 Faecousia sp.
CTGCTGGCAGTCCAACACCATCAAGTGGGTGCGTGACCACTATGGTGACAGCGTAAAGATCGGTGCAGGTAACGTGGTTGACCGTGACGGTTTCCGTTTCCTGGCTCAGGCAGGCGCTGACTTTATTAAGGTTGGTATCGGCGGTGGCAGTATCTGCATCACCCGTGAGACCAAGGGTATCGGCCGTGGTCAGGCTACCGCAGTTATTGAGGTGGCTGCAGCCCGCGATGAGTACTTCCGTGAGACCGGCATCTATGTGCCTATCTGCTCCGACGGCGGTATCGTCCACGATTACCATATGACCCTGGCGCTGGCAATGGGCGCGGACTTTTTGATGCTGGGCCGTTACTTTGCCCGCTTCGACGAATCCCCCACACCCAAGGTGCTGGTCAACGGCTCTTATATGAAGGAGTACTGGGGCGAGGGCAGCAACCGCGCCCGGAACTGGCAGCGCAATGACTTAGGCGGCAACACCAAGCTGACCTTCGAAGAGGGTGTTGGCTCCTACGTCACCTACGCAGGCAGCCTGCACGATAATGTGGAAGCATCTCTGTATAAGGTCAAGTCCACGATGTGCAACTGCGGCGAGCTGACCATTGCCGATCTGCAGAAGAACGCTAAGCTGACGCTGGTGTCCTCCGTCTCCATTGTAGAGGGCGGCTACCACGATGTCACCCTGCGCTCCACCTCCCCGGCAAAATAATCGAAACGATAAGCCCTTGCAGGCATTGCCTGCAAGGGCTTTTGTAATTTCTCCGGTTGCGAAAGGCGGTAGAGTGTAGTATAATGACCTTAACAATTCCGGATAAGAGGGAAATGCTTTGGAAAACTATTTTCAGATGAATTTAACCCTGCAGCAGGTTAACGCCATATCCTCCCTGGGCCTTGCCCACGTGGGGGACGGGGTGTATGAGCTGATGTGCAGGGCATACCTGTGCGATACGGGCAACCATACACTGAAAAACCTCCACAAAAAGGCGGTGGAGCTGGTGAAAGCGCCCACCCAGGCGGCCTTTGCCGATAAGCTGCAGCCGCACCTCACCCAGCAGGAGCAGGACTTTTACCGCCGGGGGAAAAATGCCCACACCCACGCCGCCCCCAAATCCGCCAGCAAGGCGGAGTACGCCAAGGCCACGGGTCTGGAGACTTTGTTCGGCGCGCTGTACCTGCTGGGGGAAACCCAGCGGCTGAATGAGCTGTTTGCCATACTGATGAAAGAGGACGCATAAATGGCCTTTGACGCATATTTTTTACAGGCCGTGCTGGAGGAAATCCGGCAGGAAGCCACGCTTGCCCGGGTGGAGAAGATTCACCAGCCCAGCCGGGATACGGTGCTGCTGCACTTAAAGTGCGCCGATTCCCGTCGGAAGCTGCTGTTTGGCATCAGCCCCACCGCTCCCCGCCTGCATTTAACCGAAGCCACCCCGGAAAATCCTCCGGAGCCGCCGATGTTTTGTATGCTGCTGCGCAAGCACCTGAGCGGCGCCCGTCTGACGGATATTTTCCAGATGCCTATGGAGCGGTGCGCGGAATTCACCTTCGACTGCATTGACGAAATGGGTGACGCTGTACAGAAAAAACTGGTTGTCGAGCTGATGGGCAGGACCTGCAATCTGTACCTGCTGGGCGGGGACGGGCGGATTATCGACTGCTTGCGGCGGGTGGGTCTGGACGAGACCGCTAAGCGCCCGGCGCTGCCGGGAATGTACTACCAGCGTCCCGAGCCGGTGGCAAAGCAGCCGCCCGAGACGGCGGATTTTGACGCGCTTCTGACCCAAGCCGGCGCGGATTTGCTGGCAGACCGGCTGATGGACACCTTAGGCGGCCTGTCGCCGCTGGTGTGCCGGGAGGCGGCGCTCTTTGCTGCGGGAGATACCGATGCCCGGGTAGCGGGTATGGACATTGCGGCAGTGGCCCAGAAACTGCAGCTGTTCTTTAGTGAGCATCTTCAGCACCCTGCGCCCTATCTCTATACCGCCCCCGACGGAACGCCCAAGCAGTTTGCCTTCTGCCCCATTTACCAGTACGGCAGCTGCACCCGGGCAGCTTCCTTCGGGTCGCTGTTGGACGGCTTTTACACCCTCCGTGACCGGAAGGACGCGATGCGCCAGAAGGCGCAGGGTATGCGAAAGACGGTGCAGAATCTGTGTACCCGTCTGACGAAAAAGCTTGCCCTGCAGGAGTCAGAGCGGCTGGAAAGCACCCAACGGGAGCGCCTGCGCCAGTTGGGCGACATTCTCACCGCCAACCTGCACCTTATCAAAAAAGGACAGACCTCCGTTACGGTGGAGGATTTTTACGACGAGAATATGGCGCGGATTGAAGTACCTCTGTCGCCGCTGCTGTCACCCCAACAGAACGCGGCAAAGTACTACAAGGACTACGCCCGTATGAAGACCGCCGAAAAGGAGCTGACCCGGCAGATTGAACTGGGTGCCGGGGAGCTTGCCTACCTGCAAAGCGTGCTGGAGGAAATGAGCCGGGCGCAGACAGATGCGGAGTTAGAGGAGATTCGCCAGGAGCTGCAAGAGAGCGGTTACCTGCGGCAGGACACCGCCAAGCGGCGGATGAAGGCGGCAAAGACCGCGCCGATGCGGTTTGAATCCACCGACCGCTATCCGATTTTCGTGGGCCGCAATAACCGCCAGAACGACGGGCTGACCTTTAAGCTCGCCCGGAAGGACGATTTGTGGCTTCACGCCAGCAAGGTCCACGGCAGCCACGTGATTATCGCCTGCGCCGGCGTCACGCCCCCCGACGATACCATCACCCAAGCCGCCCAGCTGGCGGCGTACTATGCCGAAACCGGTGACGGACAGAATGTGCCGGTGGACGTTGTGCCGGTGAAGCTGGTGAAAAAGACCCCCGACCGCAAGCCGGGTATGGTGATTTACCATAGCCACCGGACGGTGGTGGTCAATCCCTATAAAGACATCGTGGTCGACCCCCTCAATGCCGAAAAAAAAGCATAATGATACCCCGGGACTTGCGTCCCGGGGGTTTTTACATTTAGAAGAACAGCAGGGAGTACCAGGTGACGATGTTCTGGCCGTACTGGAAATCCAGTCCGTTTTCCTCCAGCGTGGGTATCAGATTGATGCCGTGGCTCTCCACGCAGGGGTGCATTCGCTCCGGGTGGCGGCAGGGCTGACCGTCCAGCCAGCTGCAGCGCTCACAGATGTCGCAGGCCTCCGTGGACAGCACGTAAGGCTCTACCCCCTGCTGACGGAACAGCTCCCGCACCGCGTTGGTCACTTCCTCGTGGGCGGGGCGGGTGGCAAGGGTCTCGTCGATGTTGGAGATGTCCGCCACCTCGGTGATGGTGCCGATCATCAGACAGTTGCTGTATGCAAGGCATTTTTCCTTGCACTGGCTGACCTCACCCACCGCCGGCGGGCAGGCCCAGGTCTTTCCGCACATCGGACATTCGGCAGTGCAGATGTAGCGAATCCGGTCGGAAAATTCCAGTGCCTTGGGGTTGATAAAATTGTAGAAATACAGCGGCAGCTGGGAAATCTGCGCCTCTAATTTTTCAAAATCAAGCATTTCAGTTCCTCCAAAATATGTTCACAGCCCTCGGCAATGTCAGAGAGGGTCTTATCAAAGCCGCCGCAGTAGTAGGGGTCGGCCACGTCCCGGTCCAGCAACGGACGGAAACCGGTGTAACCGGGGAACATTCGCTGTAAATACTGGCGGTTTCGGCTGTCCATATAGTAGATGTAGTCAAATTTGTCCAAATCTGCCCGGGTGATTTGCCGGGCGTAGCGTTCTGAAAAGGGGATTCCCTGACGATGCAGCTCCCTGCGGGCGGGGGGATAGATGGGGTTGCCCAGCTCCTCCCGGCTGGCGGCAGCGGAGTCGATGAAAAGCTTGTCAGCAAGCCCCGCCTGCGCCGCGATATGCTTCAAAATAAATTCCGCCATAGGACTGCGGCAGATGTTCCCGTGGCAGACGAACAGAATTTTTACCATAAAAAGCCCTCGCTTTCGTTGGGGGTATTATAGCATATTTTGCGGCGGGAGTAAACCCCTGCCCTACAAGCAGTGGTGGGAGACTGTTGTAGGGCGGGGCCTTGGTCCCGCCGCCTGTCGGAAAGCGTTACGCCATTAACATAAACGCCGAAATTCCAATTTGGCGAACAGATAAAAACAGCCGCCGACTTTTCGTCGGCGGCTGTAACTGTTTGCGGATTCTTTTTAATTTTCGTCCGGGAAGGTGTACTGTGCCTTATACTGGGCGAACTGCTCGGCGAAGGCGGCAGATTCGTGAAGCTCGCCGGCTTTCAGGGCGTTGAGGTACTCGTGTGCCTCCAGCTTACCCTCGGAAACCTGCAGCATTTCCACAGCCACATTGGAGCAGTGGTCAGCGGTACGCTCGCAGGCGGTGAGCAGATCTTCCAGCACGAAGCCGTATTCCACGGTGCAAAGACCGTCTCTCAGGCGGCGTACGTGGCGGGACTTAATCTCCCGGACCAGCGGGTCAACCACCTGCTCCTGGGGCTCGATTCGGATGGCCTGCTCCCGGTCAAAGCTGCCGTAGGCGGCGACGGTGCGGTCCAAAACGTCCAGCACTGCCCGCTCCAGCACAGCCAGCTCGCCCTGTGCCTGCTTGGAAAACGCAACCTTCTTCTCTTCAATCTCCGCAGCTGCCTTGGCAACAGCCATCGCGTGGTCTGCGATCCGCTCAATGTCGGAAATGGAATACAGCAGCGTGTTGAGAATCCGGTTGTCGTGAACAGACAGATTCATATTGGACAGCTTCACAAGATAAGTGCCCAGGGCGTCTTCGTAGCGGTCGGTCTTGTCTTCCAGCTCTGCGACCTGCTCCATAATACCTTCTTCAAACTTCTTGGTCAGACCCATCGCAAGGTGCATCGCCTTGGCGGCATCTGCCACCATTTCACCGGCAATCTCATGGGCGCGCTGCACAGCAACCGCGGGAGTTGCCAGCAGACGGGAGTCCAAAAGTTCTTCCTTTTGGGGGGTCTCCTGTTTGGGGATAAACAGACAAGCCAGCTTCACCAAAAGACCGTTCATAGGCATCAGCACAGCTGTTGCCACCAGGTTGAAGCCGGTGTGAATAACGGAAATGTCCCAAGCCTGCACAGGGTCGCTCAGGAAACTCCATTCCACAAACATACCGATGCCGTAGAAAATCACGGCGAACATCACCGCGCCTACCACGTTAAACAGCAGGTGGACCATTGCGGTGCGGCGGGCGTTGCGGTTAGCGCCGATTGCGCCCATAATCGCGGTGATACAAGTACCGATATTCTGCCCCAGGATGATGGGGAGCGCTGCGCCGAAGGTGACCACGCCGGTGCTGCAAAGGCCCTGCAGAATACCCACAGATGCAGAGGAGGACTGGATAATGGCGGTCAGCACTGCGCCGAAGAGAATGCCGAGAACGGGGTTGGTAAAGGAGATCATCAAATCGGCAAACCAAGCCTCGTTCTTTAAGAAAGACATGGAGCTGCTCATCAGATCCATACCGGTCATCAGCGCCATAAAGCCCAGCATAATGGTGCCGATGCCCTTTCTTCTTTCGGATTTTCCCATATACAGCACGATGCCGAAGATACCGATCAGGGGCGCAAGGGTAGAGGGCTTGAAGAACTTGATAAGGAAGCTATCGCCCTCCAAGCCGGACAGGGACAGAATCCAGGCGGTAACCGTTGTACCGATGTTGGAGCCCATAATGACGCCAACGGCCTGCTTTAATGTCATAATGCCGGAGTTAACGAAGCCGACCACCATAACGGTTGTGGCGGAGGAGGACTGGATCACTGCGGTGACACCAAGGCCAAGCAGGAAGCCCTTGAACACGTTGCTGCTCATCTTTGCCAGAATGGTCTGCAGTTTACCACCGGCTTGACGCTCCAGCGCTTTGCCCATAATGTCCATACCAAACAGGAACAGGGCCAAACCACCTAAAAGGGTGATGATTTTGAAAAGATATGCGGTCATATATTTCTCCTTTTGGGAATTTCTGATAAGGAATGTTTTTAGAACGCGCCTGTCTGTGGTGGCGCTTCTACACCAATTATAATTTTAGCGGTTTTTGCGTGAAAATGCAAGGATTTTTTACATAAAAAACAGCCAACGGCAAAATTGCAGCTGGCTGTTTTTTTGTTGTTAGGGATTGGCTTGGTAGCAGTCTAAGCACAGCGTTTTCCCGTCGCAGAGGCGAATCCAATGTTCGCCGGTAAGCTCTCCGCAATGGGCGCAGACATAAGACTGGAACAGCCGCGCTTTCTCCGGCAGGGGAAGGGTCGCTTCCTTTACTTCAAACATCTCTTCCGGCGTGCAGCCTTGATAGTAAGCAAAGGATTCTTCTTTGGTGATTCCCTCGGGTCTGGGCTTCAGCACCAGCCGCACTGCTTCGCCGGTTTTCCGGTTGTAAAAGGAAAAGGCCTGCTTGCCCCGTACCTGCAGCAGCAGGTTTCCCTTGCCCACGCTGCAGCCCAGCATAACCTGTATGGCGTCCACGCCGCAGGCGTCGTTTTCCGTGATGCACACCACCTGCTCGTCGGCGGAAAACTCCAGATTCAAAAGCTCAATTGCATACAGGCTTGCCTTGTAGCCAATGGTGAGACCTCCGCATTCGTGACCGTGAAAGGCCACGCAATCGCTCCAGTTCTTCATAATCTATCTCCTATTCCTTTACCAGCACCATATGCCGGTCCTCGATTTCCACAACCTTTGCGTCCACGCCGTAGACCTCTTTCAGCGCCGTGCTGTCTAAAATACTGCGGTCGCCGTGACGGTAGACCTGTCCGTCCTTCAGTAGCAAAAACCGGTCGCAAAAGCGCAGCGCCAAATTCAAATCGTGAATGACCATTGCGGCAATGATGCCGTCTTTGTGGCAGATGTCCCGGACCATTTTCAGCACCCCGTACTGATTCTGAATGTCCAGAGCGCTGGTAGGCTCGTCCAGCAGCAGCACCTTGGGCTGCTGGGCCAAGGCGCGGGCCAGCATAACCTTTTGCTTTTCGCCGCCGGAGAGCTGATTTAAGAATCTGCCCCGCATATCCTCCACCTCCAGCCGGTGCATCGCATCGTGGACGATGGTGTGGTCTTGTTCTGTAAAGCCCCATTTCATATAGGGTCTTCTGCCCAGCATCACCACATCGTGGACAGTCAGCTGGGTGTCGGGAACACTCTGGGAGACGAACGCCACCTGCTTTGCCACCTCCCGGGGGGATTGGCGCAGCAGATTTTCGCCGCTTAAAATTACTTCGCCGGCATCCGGTGTTAAGATGTGGTTAAAGCACTTGAGCAGCGTGCTTTTGCCTACGCCGTTGTTGCCTAAGATGGCAAGGAATTTGCCCGGCTCCAGGTCGAAGGACACATCCTTCAGCACGTCCGGACCGCCCTTGTAGCGGTAGCTTAAATTTTTTACCTGCATCATTGCTTCTTACCTCCCTTGAACAGAAGGTACAGAAACAGCGGTCCGCCCAGAAAAGAGGTGATGGCGCCGATGGGCAGAATCACCGGGCTGATAACCGTCCTTGCGAACAAATCGCCCAGCAGCAGCAGCGTCGCGCCGCCTAAGATAGAGCCGGGAATCAAGTACACGTGGTTGTTGCCCACCACCATACGGACGATGTGGGGCGCAACCAGACCGATAAAGCTGATTAAACCTACATTGGATACCACCACGGAGCTGCACAGACAGCACAGTACCATACCCACAAGGGTCAGCCGCTTTACATTGATGCCAAGGCTGATGGCGGTCTCTTCACCGCTGAGCAGCGCATTGTAGTCCCAGCGGTGGGCATAGCAGTACAGGCACAAAACGGCAACCATTGCTGCCATACCGCCCATATCCTCCCAGGAGGTAGCGCCCAAATCGCCAAAGGTCCAGAACACCAGTGTGTTTAGCTGTACTTCATCGGCAAAGTACTGCAGAAGTGTGGTTGCGCCGGTGAACATAGAGCTAATCGCTACGCCCGCCAGCACAATCCCCTCGGGGGATACCTGCCGGAACTTGCTTAGACCCAAAATCACCAGCGCCACGGCAACAGAGCCCAAAAAGGCGCACAAAGGGATACCGATGCTTCCTAAGCCCAGCGCCACGATGGCAAAGGCCGCGCCAAAGGTCGCGCCCTGGGATACGCCTAAGGTGGAAGCCGATGCCAGAGGATTGCGCAGCACTGCCTGCAAAACGCAGCCGGCAAGACCTAAGCCGCCACCGGCCAGAATCGCTGTGAGAATCCGGGGCAGGCGGTTGTTCTGCACCACCAGATTGACCTTCTTGTCGGCGGACATTCCGAAAATGCCCTTAATCAGCTCCCCAATGGGGGTTTCGTAAGAGCCTGCGCGCAGGCTCAGCAGAACGGCCAGCAGCAAAACAGCGCCTAAGACAATCAAAAAGCGAATGCTTTTGACTTGATTTTTCCGGTAAAGCGCGTCGATATTATTCTTCTCCGAGCTTGATTGGACGGAATGCATAACCGGCCTCCTTCAAATCTTCGTAGGGGTTTGTCCCCAGCAGCTTTTCAAAAATCTCTCCCGCTTTTGCAATGGGGTCAACATCCTGAAACTGCTCCGGGTAGATAAGGCTTGCGGCATAGTAGGTATCTGCCAGCGCTGTTTCCAGATTGGACGCAAAGGAACGGAAGGAAATCTGAGAATATACCATTCCCTCCTGCACAGCGGTGAGGGAATGGTAATAGTTGGGATTCTTGGCATAGTCCTCTTTGATAAGGCTCATACCGTTGAAGTCCACAAAGATAATATCCGGGTCCCAGCTCAGCACCTGCTCCAGGTCAATGTTAAATGCCCCGTTTTGTCCGGTGGTGTCGGCTAAGTTTTTGGCGCCGATGAGCTGGAACGGACCGTAACCGGCCTCCGTACCTTCGAAGCCGTGGTGCCCTTTGAAGGATACACCGCCCACATAGACAGAAGGTTTTTCGCTGTCGGGAATGTTTTTCGTTCTGTCAGCTAAGTCCTTTTCGATGCCCTTTAAATAATCGGTCAGCTCTGTGGCGCGGGTTTCCTTGCCGTAAAGCTCGCCCAAAAGGTCAATGGTCTTATAGCAGGCCGCGTCCAATGTGGTATCGCTGCCGGGAACTACCACCACCGGTGTGCCGGTCTTGGTTTGCAGGTCATCTGCTTCCACAGAGGCAGACTGGCTCATTACAATCACATCGGGAGAAAGCTTAATAATTTCCTCCGCATAAGGCTGACCGTTGGTGCCGATGACGGGTAAGTCCTTAAACTTGTCAAAATTTACATAGTTGTAAAGCCGGTCCATACCGCCCTTGGTTTCGTAGTCCTCAACGCCCACCACCAAGTCCTGCGCGCCCATATAGCAGGTATACCGCAGTGCGCCCACGCCCACACAGACGATGGACTTCACCGTTTCCGGCACTTCTACCTGACGGTTTGCACTGTCGGTAACGGTGCGGGTGTTGTTGGTGCTTACCGGCGATTTACATCCGGTAAACAGGCTGAAACAAAGAACCGCCGACAGGAATAGGGAAACGATTTTTTTCATATAAAAATACCTCTTTCTTTTTCCGGCAGGCTGTGTTATGATAACGATGCCTGCCTTTATTTTGATGATTTGGGTCGGCACGCCCCGGTTTGGTTGCAGCCAGCCGGGGCATCCTTATGCTTAATTATAACGGGCATTATAACACCCTACAAGCCCCCCGGGGGGATGAAATTGCAGGAAAAACCGGCTGTTTTTACAACAGCCGGTTTTCTTAAACGGTTACTTTGCGGCGCTTTTTCATTTTGTACAGCTCCTCTGCCGCCAGGCGGGCCTTGGCAACGGACACCGCGCCGGTGGGGAAGCAGTAGTACAGGGTATCTTTGTTGCCGATGGAGATGACGTCGCCGATTTCGTACCAGAAATAGTCGGAATTTAAGCTGTGGGCGGCCAGCGGCCCCTGGGTGTAGGAAAGCGCACCGTCACAGCCGGTAAGGCGGAAGCCGTCTGCGTCGTGAATCAGCTTGCCTGTGCCTACCATATACAGCGCCTTGGTGTCCACCAGCATAGCGATTGTTACATTCGCTTCCAGATAGTATGTGCCGTCTTCCAGCTCCTTGCGCACCTGCTGCCGCTGCCAGTCATACCAGTCCGGGATATGGGTAAAGGCGGGATTTTCCGCGGTAAGATAGCCGCATTCGTCCAGCGTATAGACCTTGCCGCAGCTTTGGCAGGTGAGGGTGATGCCCTTGCCCACGGTGCTGCCTTCGCTCTGGCAGTGGGGGCAGCGGTAGAGAATCCGCTCTAACCCGTCTGCCCGGAAGGGCTCATTTATCACAATGCGGTTTTCCTGCTGGTGACGGAAATTGTCAAAGGAGAATGCTTCGTCCAGCGCTGCGTCCAGCTGGGCAACGGACAGCTCCTTAATTTGCTCCGGGGTAAACAGGTAGGTTACGTCCGCCCGGACGGCGACCTTCCGCTTTTGCAGATTGTTGTACAGGGGGTCTCTGGCAAATGCGCCCTGGGTGATAACGGTGACCACCGGCACACCCAGCTTTTTCAGCAGCACGCCCATTTTTCTGGGGAGCGTGGTGGCAGTGCCGTCAAAGGAGTAGCCGGCCTCCGGGTACATCAGAACGCTGGTCTTTTTCTCCTTGAGCATATATTCCATATCCCGGATGAGGGTCATATCGCTGACGAATTTCTGGGTGGGGATACAGCCCAAAAGCCGCATAAGTAACCCCTTTCCCACAAAGCCGTCGTAGGTGCAGACGATGCCGTAGCGCCGGGGGAAGAAAATGCGGGAGGCGATTTTCAGGTCAATAAAGCTGGAGTGATTCATAAGAATCAGACAGGGCTCGTCTTTGCCCAGCCGCTCCATACCGTGACAGCGGTAAGTAAATTTTGTGGGGAATAAATCGAAGATTGCCAGCAGCCGTACCACCGCCTGCAGCAAAAACAGGGGTTTTAAGGGCTTGCGGTGCTTGGGGCGGGGGAGCGCGGCAACCTGCTGGTAGGTGCGATGCTTGATTTTGATTTTCATAACGTTCTACCGTCCTCTTATTTTACCTCTCCATATTACTATACCCACAGGAGAAACACAAGAGGAAAAAACAGAAAACCGCTCCGGGCTATCCCGGAGCGGTTTTGCTTAGCTGATTTGGTTTTCGAAGGAGTTCACGTCGCCCACCTCGTCCACGTCGAAGTACACGTCCAGCATACTTCTGCCGATGGAGGCCAAAGTAGAGCCGTGACCGCCCTTTTCCACGTATACGGCAATGGCAATCTGGGGGTCTTCCAGGGGGGCAAAGCACACGAATGCGCCGTTGTCGGAAGTGCCGCGAATGCCGGTTTCCGCTGTGCCGGTCTTGCCGGCGACCTTAATGGGGAAATTCTTGAAGGCATCGTCGGCAGTACCGTCGATGGTGCTGGTTACCAGATACATACCGTCGCAGTAGGTCTTGTAAATCTCGTCGGAGATGTCCATATGGCTCAGTAGCTCCGGCTTGTTCTCGTCCAGCAGCTGCCGGTAGTCCGAGGATACAACCCGGCTCATAAAGGTGGCCTTGTAGCGGTTGCCCTGGTTTGCAAGGGTGGCTGCATAGGAGCAAAGCTGAATGGGGGTGAAGCGGTTTTCCGACTGACCGATGGCGGACATAATGGAGTCACCGGTGTACCACTGCCGGTCCTCGCCCACGTGGAGTTCTGCCTTGCTCTCCTCGTTTGCCCGGTGACCGATATATTCCGGCAGCTCCACGCCGGTGCGCTCGCCCAGACCCAGACCCTTGGCAACCCGGTCCATTGTGCTCAGACGAATCCGGCTGCCAATGTCATAGTAGTAATAGTTGCAGGACACCTGCAGGGATTTGGCTGCATTCACAGCGCCGTGGGTGCCGCCGTAGTTGGTCCATTGCAGACAGGCGTAGGTAAAGCCCTCAATCTTATCAAACACACCTCTGTCACGGATCACGGTGTCAGTGTCCACCAATTTATCCTGCATAGCGGCGATCAGGGTGCTCATCTTGTAGGTAGAGCCGGGGGGATAGGTGGCAAGGAGCGCCCGGTTGTACAGGGGGTCAAGGTCGTTCTTCGCCAGCTCCTCATAATCGTCAAAGAAGGTGGAAAGGTCATAGCTGGGATAGCTGCCGCAGGCAAGAATCTGTCCGGTCTTGACGTCCATAGCAACGAACGCGCCGCCCTCCACATCGTGACCGTCCTTGGGGTTACCCTTTGCGTCGGGCTTTTTCAGATCCTCGATGACCTGCGCCATCTTGTCCTCGCCCGCCATCTGAATGCCCAAGTCAATGGACACCTCCACATTGGAGCCTGCTTTCGGCTCCTGCCACCACACGGAGGACACCAGTGTGCCGTCGGTGGTGACGGTGTCTTCCCGCCAGCCGTCTACGCCGTGGAGATACTCCTCGTAGGCGGCCTCTAAGCCGTCCTGTCCCACCTGGGCGTCCATATCATAGCCGGGAATATTCTTGTAGTACTCCCACTGCTCGGCGTTCATAGCGCCCACGTAGCCTAAGATGTGGGCGGCGTACTTGGTGTTGTACTCCCGCACGGTGGAGGCCTCAACCTTCATACCGGGGATATTCAGCTCCACGATTGCCGACAGCTCCTCGTCGGAGGCATCGGTGATAAACACGTAGGTGGACAGACTGGTGACGCACTTACGCAGGGTCATTTCATACAGAAAGCCGATAACCTTTCTTGCCTCGTCGTCGGTCCATTCCGGGGGGATGTCATAACGGTCCCGCAGCTTTTCCACCAGCACCGGCGCGGTAATGTCCGAGTCCAGACCGCCCAAATAGTGCAAAAAGGTCTGGAAATGCCCCTGCCAGGTGGCGTTTTGCTGGTCTAAGGTGTAGGTAAAGGGGCGCTCGGTGGATACAGGGAAATGCTCGGTGTATTTGATGCCCTTCTCCTCGCAGCGCTGCACCAGACGGAGAATGTTCTCGTTGGTGCCTTTGGCGGTGAGCAGCACATAGTGGTTGATAATCAAGTCATAGCTGGCCCGGTTGCTCACCAAAAGGTTACCGTTTCTGTCCAGGATATGACCTCGGGCTGCCTTTACACGGGTGAGCGTGGTGAAGGTGGCCTGGTTGTTGGTGCTGCCGCCGGTTTCAATGATTTGCAGGTCGTAAAGCTTCAGGGAAAAGAAGCCTACAATCAGCGCAAATACCAGAAGCACCATCATTGCGCGGAATTTACTTATTCTTTCCATTTAGAGCCTCCAAAGGCACCGAGTGCCTTCAAAACGGGGTACAAGGGGGGGACAAACAGCAGCGAAAGCACTGCCGTAAGGAGAAAACCGTGGATTCGTGACCAGATGGTCAAACCCAAAAACAGTCCGAACACAAAGTTTACCAGCACGTAAAGGAGCATTGCCCCGGCGGTGCAAAGACAGGCGGAGGAAAAGCTCTCCTGCAGGTACGCCTGCCGGAAAATGCACGCGCCCACACTCAAAAAGGTGATGGCCACCATAGAGTAGGGTCCGGGCGCAGTGCCGGAAAACAGGTACAAAAGTCCTGCAATCAGAGAGAACAGACTGCCTGTGTGAGCGCCCTCCATCAGACAAATGAGGAAAATTGCGCAGGGAACAGGCTCGGTGGTTGCGCCGAAAATCCGCACACGGCTGAGCAGTACGTCCTGCAGCACCGACAGAAACACCAGCAGCGCCCCGTAGAACACCCACTTCAGCAGCTTCCGTTTCTGCTGCTGGGTAAGGGTCAAGTGGCTTAAGAGGGTGGTTTTCGGCTTGTCGGGGCGAAATTCGCTTTTTTTCTTTGCCATACCCATCACCCGGCGTTGTACTCGGTCACAATAAAGACCTGTTCCAGACTGCGGACGTCTGCCGCAGGCTTTACAAGGGCAAATTTTGCCACGCCCGTATCGTCAAAGCCGGCGTCCACCACGTGACCCAGCACCAGATTCCGGGGATAAACGGTAGAGCCGGTGGTGACCACCTGGTCCTGGTTGCGAATGGTGGCAGAGGAGGGCAGGTAGTTCATACGCAGCAGACCCTCAAGACCCGACGCGTAGCCGCCCTGCACCATACCGCTGTGACCGGAGGAGGCGATGGTGGCGCTGATTTCCAGAGAGGAGTCCAGCACGGACTTGACCACCGCGTAATTCACACCCACCTCGCTGACAAGACCGACCAGCTCGCCGTAGGCAGTGATGGCGCACATACCCGCTGTAATACCCACGTTGCTGCCCCGGTTAATGGTAAAGGTGCTGCTCCAGTCGGCAGAGCTTGTGGAGATAATATAGGCATCTACCAGCTTGTAATCTTCGTTGGCATCAATCAGCTCCAGCGCTGCCCGCAGCCGCTCGTTCTCCTGCTTGATGGCGTAGGCGTCTCTTGCCTCGTCTTCAATGGAGGCCAGCTGCTCCTTCAGCGACTGGTTTTCCGCCAGCAGGGATTCGTAGCGGAAGATATAATCGTACACCTGACGGGATTGCTCTGTCAGCTTGCTCACACCGGCGCGGAAGGGTGTCAGAACACCCTGCACCACCATCTGGGGCAGCTTCAGACCGGTCAGGGAGCTGACCACCGCCAGCACCACCGCCAGCAGCACCGATGCTACCAGCACAACCCGTATTCGGTTGGTAAAGAAGTGTTTCATAGGTTTTCCTCCATCAGGGCGCTGAGAATCTGTCCCAGCCGGCACACCGGCAGACCCATCACATTGTAGTAATCGCCCACAATCCGTTCCACAAACAGGGCAGCGCCCCCTTGAATTCCGTAGCTGCCTGCCTTGTCCATAGGCTCTTTGGTTGCGATATAGTCGGCAATTTCCTTGTCGGAGAGCTGGCGGAAATGAATGTCTGTCACCTCGGTGCAGACGGTGGCGGTGTCGCCCCGCAGGACGGTCAGTCCCGTCATCACCTGGTGGTCCTTTCCGGACAGCAGACGCAGCATACGGAAAGCATCGCTCTCATCTTTCGGCTTGCCCAGCACCTGTCCGTCGCATACCACAATGGTATCGGCTGCCACCACAATGTCATCGCTATCGTGGGGTGTGGCTTCCGCCTTCAGCCGACTGACCCGGGCAACCTCATCGTAGGGAGGTAGCGCCGGATTCATTGTCTCGTCAATATCTGCAACCTTTACGGAAAAGGGTTTCCGGAATAGCTCCATAAGGGCCTTTCGCCGGGGGGATTGGGATGCCAGAATCAGTTCCATAACAGCTCCTTGGTGTTTTACTCCACGCCCCGTAGGTACAGACCGCGTGTGCAAGCACCGGGGTCAAAGGGGGTGGGGTTTTGGCAGGCGGACAGAATCCGGTCCACCTCCTTGGGATTTTCAGTGGTAAAGTACAATCGGGTCGCCCACAGACCCAGCCGCGCCAAATCCTCCTGCCGGTCCAGCCAGTAGAGCTTTTTGCCGTTGAGCAGGACGCTGCGGCAGGTGTCTCCGTCTTTAATGATGGGGAACTCCGCGCCGGTCTTGTCCGTGAGCTTGGCGGGGGAGGTGTGGCAGGTGCACTGACCGGTCTTTCCCCGAATCAGACAGTTTTCCGTGAGCATCAGCGGCAGTCTGCCGTAGATAAGCAGCTCGCTGGGTACGGCCTTGCTCACATCCCGAATCTGGGGTAGCGTCATTTCAAAGCTTAAGCAGGCAGAGCGCAGCTGCAAATCCCGGGCGAAATTCACCGCCAGAGAGTTGTAAAGATTCAGTCCAAAGTCACCCCGCACCCGCAGACCGCACTCCCGTACCGGCAGCAGCAGACCTACGTTGCCGATGAGCGCTTCGTCGATACCCAGCGCTTTGAGCTGCTGCAAATCCTGCCGCAGCTTGGGAAGCTCCGCATCGTGCACCACCCGGGGCAGCACGGCGCAGACCGTGGTCTGCTCGGTAAGGGTCTTGCAAAGGGTTGTGTCCTCCCGCAGCAGGTGCAGCGGCACGTATAAAACAGCAGGCTTCATAGCCAGCAGCCGGGGGGTGATTTGCTCCCGGGTAGTGATTTGCACCGTCATAGCAGGGGGTGTGGACAGACCCCGGTAATGGGGCGCTCTTGCCACCCGGCCAAGAGCGGGGTATTCCCGTCTTGCCCGCTGGGCGGTGAGCATATTCAGCACATCTCTGCGCATTGCGTTTATGGTGGCGGCAGACAGGGTCAGACCCGGCGCAATATCCGAGCGCACCCGGGTACACAGATAGGGCGTGCCGCCGGTTTTGCTGAGCCGGGAGGAGAGCGCATCGTGGGTCAGCTCCGTGGTGATTGCCCGCTCCGGCGCAGGGCCGGGCAGAGTGCAGCAGCGGCCGTCAGCGTCGGTGACGGTGAGGGAAGACTCGCCGAAATGCACCGTAATATCAAATTCCACCGGCACTCTGGGGGTCTCCGCCGTTTCGTAGCTTTGGCGCATTTCCTTGCACCAGCGCTCATTGCTGGCAGCGTCCTCACGAATGCCGAACATATGGGAACCGGTCTTGCCGGAATAGTAATCGGTAAAGCCCTGCCGGTTGAAGGCAACAGACAGCTGCTCCAGCATCTGCCGGGTGACAGTTCCCTTGTCGATTGCCTGCCGGTAGACCTGGGTAACGGCGGCCACATACTCCGGCCGCTTCATCCGTCCTTCCAATTTCAGCGAGGCCACACCCATAGCCTCCAGCTCTTTCACATACTGCACGGTGCAGTTGTCCTTCAGACTCAAGGGGTACTTATTCTCCCAGCGGTTGTAGCCATAGCTCTGGCGGCAGGGCTGGGCGCAGCGACCCCGGTTGCCGGAGCGACCGCCGATGGCGGCGGACAGATAGCACTGTCCCGAGTAGCTCATACACAGCGCGCCGTGACCGAATACTTCAATTTCAATGGGAGAGTTGGCGCAGATGTAGCGGATTTCCTCCCGGCTTAGCTCCCGGCTGAGGACCACCCGCTGTAGTCCCAGACCGGCGCAGAACTGCACGCCGGAGAGAGAATGGACGGTCATCTGGGTAGAGCCGTGGAGCGGAATGTGGGGGGCAATCTGGCTGCACAGCTGTACGATGCCCAAATCCTGCACGATAAATGCATCCACGCCTGCCATAGCGGCGTGACGAATCAGCGCCGCAGCCTCCTCGGTCTCCTTGTCGGACACCAGAGTGTTCACCGTCAGGTGAACGGCCACGCCGCGGACGTGACAATATTTGACAGCCTCGGTCAGCGCCTGGGGGGTGAAATTTTTGGCGCTTTGCCGGGCATTAAACTGCCCGCACCCCAGGTACACTGCGTTGGCTCCGTTTTGTACTGCCGCGCGCAGAGCCTCCACAGACCCTGCCGGCGCTAAAAGTTCCAGCATAGTTTTCTCTCTCCAAATGGTATACTTGAAGTTATTGTACCATAAATGGCTGCAAAGCGCTACCCCAAGGATAAAAATTTAAGAAAATTTAAAGAAACAGCCGCTTGTCCAGTCCACGGGAACGCAGGGCGTAGAAAAGTGCTGTTCCCAGTGTCAGCAGCACCGCCGCTTCGCCGATTGCCACGTACAGGGCATTGAGCCAAAAGCCGCCGCCGATGTAGACGCTCAGCTCCCAACCCACCAGCAGGGCGTTGCACAGTGCCGGCAGCAGCATCGCGGGCAGGGGATACCCTTTTATGGTCACCCGCCGCAGGGCGTACATTCCTGCGGTGGCAAGGGCGGTGGCAAGGCTGCCCACCAGAAAATCCAGCGGCAGCGCCCCGGCAAAGCTGAGATTAAACAGCATACACCCTAAGGTCAGTCCCGGGATTGCTGCCGGGGTCAGCAGCGCCAATACGCACAGCGCCTCCGATGCCCGGAACTGAATGGCCCACGTGGCAGAGCCGGGGATTAATAAATTCTGCAAATGGGTCAGCGCCACGTACAGCGCGCCAATGAGCGCGCCCCGGGCAAGAAACCGGTTTTTCATAATTACCTCCTAAAAAAGCGGACACAGCCGTGCCCGCCAACAAAAAACGGGCGCAATGCGCCCATCTATGCTCCGTAGTTTTGTTTACCGACAGGATGGTCACGAACTGTCCTATGAAATTACCATTATTGTACATAGATATCTCCGCTCTGTCAACCGGAAACGGTAAACATTTTGTGACGGCGACGGATTGTGCTTGCGCTTTGTTTCCAAGGGGGATATAATAAAGACAAATTAAGGAAGTCAGGTGATTTTCTTGAAGAAAATGCTGTTTATTTTAAATCCCTTTGCCGGAACACGGAAGGCAAACAAGGTGCTTGCGGAGATTCTGTCGGTGTTCAACCGGGCAGGCTATGCTGTGCAGACCTATATTACTGACGGACCTGGAGACGCGGTGACCGCGGTGGAAGCGTTCGGTCCGGGTATGGACGTGATTGTGTGCTGCGGCGGTGACGGAACGCTCAACGAAACCGTTACCGGCCTTTTGCGGGCAAAGCTAAAAACGCCCATCGGCTATATCCCTGCCGGCTCTACCAACGATTTTGCCAATTCCATCGGTCTGGCTGCCGACCCGGTGGCGGCGGCGGTGCAGATTGTGGGCGGCGGGGAAACGCCTTTAGACGTGGGTCAGTTTGCAGACCGCTATTTTTCCTACGTGGCGTCTTTTGGCGCGTTCACCAAGGCCAGCTACAACACCCCCCAGAATATTAAAAATGCCCTGGGTCACACCGCGTATCTGCTGGAGAGCATTTACGAGCTGTCCCAGATTCGCAAGACCCACGTGCGTCTGGAGCTGGACGGGGAGGTACTGGAGGACGATTACCTGTTCGGCGCGATTTGTAATTCCACCAGCGTGGGCGGCATTTTGACATTAGACCCCAATCAGGTGGATATGGCAGACGGTATGTTTGAGGTGCTGCTGGTGCGTGCGCCCCGGGATTTGTCGGAAATTGCCGAGTGCATCCTTGCGGTGCAGAAGCAGCAGTATAACTGCCGGATGCTCACTTTCCGCAGCGCAAAGACGGTAACAGTCTGCACAGATGCGGATATGTTCTGGACACTGGACGGCGAGAAAGCAGCGGGACACGGCTGCGTCACTGTCACCAATCTCCACCACGCCATTCGGCTGATAAAATAGGAGGATTATGGTTAATTCTACACTGTGCTATATCACCCGGGGCGATGAGGTGCTGATGCTCCACCGGGTGAAGAAGGAAAACGATGTCAACCGGGATAAGTGGATTGGCATCGGCGGAAAATTTGAAGACGGTGAAACCCCCGACGAGTGTCTGCTGCGGGAGGCAAAGGAGGAGACCGGTCTGACGCTGACAAATTGGAAGTGCCGGGGCATCGTGACCTTTCTCACCGACGGCCCTTGGGACGGGGAGTATATGTACCTGTTTACCGCCGACGGCTTTGAAGGGGAAATAAAGGAATGTGACGAGGGTGACTTGCAGTGGGTCAGCCGGGAATTTCTTTACAGCCTGCCGATGTGGGAGGGAGATAAGATTTTTCTGGACCTGCTGTGGCAGGACGCGCCCTTTTTCCTGCTGAAGCTGCGCTACAGCGGGGACACATTGACAGAGGCGGTTTTGGACGGCAAACGGATAAAATAAGTGGCAAAAACCCGGGAAAAAGGTAAAAAACCCCTTGACTTTCCCGAATTCCTCTGCTAAAATAGTCAAGCCGCATTGAAAAGGCTTAAGTTGGTGCGCCTAAAAGCACCCGCCTTAAAAGCGAGTCTACACAAAATAAAGTAGGTGAAAAAAAGGATGAAAGCAGTTATCGTAACAGGTGGCAAGCAGTACACCGTGTCCGAGGGCGATGTTTTGTACATCGAGAAGCTGGATGTGGAAGCTGAGGCTACCGTCAAGTTCGACGTTCTGGCAGTTCTGGACGGCGAAAACTCTAAGATCGGCGCTCCCGTTGTGGAAGGTGCTACCGTAGAGGCTAAGGCTATCAAGAACGGCAAGGCTAAGAAGATTACCGTCTTCAAGTACAAGGCCAAGAAGAACGAGAAGAAGAAGCAGGGCCATCGTCAGCC
>JAZTWB010000058.1:0-4291 GCA_045635645.1 Faecousia sp.
TGCAGAGGCTGCAAAGAAGGTAGGACTGGTTCTGGCTGAACGGGCCAAGGCTAAGGGCATCGAGGACGTAGTCTTCGACCGCGGCGGTTATATTTACCACGGCCGTGTTGCTGCTCTGGCTGAGGGCGCCCGCGAAGGCGGACTCAATTTCTAAGGTAGAGGAGGAAAAGAAATGGCTTACGAAAAGACTCCCAGAAATGAAGCTCCTGAGCTCATTGAGAAGGTCGTTTACCTGAACCGCGTCTCCAAGACCGTTAAGGGCGGCCGTGTCATGAAATTCTCCGCACTGGTTGTTGTTGGCGACGGCAAGGGTACTGTCGGTTACGGTCTGGGTAAGGCCGCCGAAGTTTCCGAGGCTATTCTCAAGGGCATTACCGATGCCAAGAAGAATATGGTCAAGATTTCCCTGGCTGCTCACGGCACCATTCCTCACGAGGTTACAGGCATCTTCGGAGCCGGCAAGGTTCTGATGAGACCCGCACCCGAAGGTACCGGCGTTATCGCCGGCGGCGCTGTCCGTGCTGTTATGGAAGCTGTCGGCATCCGCAACATCACTGCAAGATGCCTGCGTTCCAACAATCCCCAGAACGTGGTTAAGGCCACTATGGTTGGCCTGACCTCTCTGCGCTCCCCTGAGCAGATTGCTGCTATCCGGGGCAAGAGCGTGGAAGAAATCCTGTAAGGAGGGCAATTAACATGGCAAATTTGAAGATTACCCTCGTTAAGAGCCTTAACGGTCGGCTGGAAAAGCAAATCGCTACCGCCCATTCTCTGGGTCTGCGTAAGATTGGCCAGGTTACCATCCAGCCCGACAACACCCAGACGCGCGGCAAGATCGCCAAGATTGGCTTTATGCTGCAGGTCACTGAAGTAGAATAAGGAGGAGCACTATTATGAAACTCCACGAACTCTCTCCTGTCGCCGGCTCCACTTTTGAGGGCAAGCGTAAGGGCCGTGGTGCCGGCTCCGGCAACGGCAAGACCGGCGGTCGCGGCCACAAGGGCCAGCACGCCCGTTCCGGTGGTAAGACCCGCGTTGGCTTCGAAGGCGGTCAGATGCCTCTGGTCCGCCGCGTTCCTAAGCGTGGCTTCATTAACATCTTTGCAAAGCCTCTGACTGCCATTAACCTGACAGTTCTGAACCGCTTTGAAGACGGCGCCGTTGTAGACGCCGCCGCACTGATTGAGGCTGGCATTCTGAATGCTTGCCCCTATGGCCTGAAAGTACTGGCAAACGGTACTCTGACCAAGAAGGTTACCGTTAAGGCTGCGTCTTTCTCTGAGTCTGCGAAGGAAAAAATTGAGCAGGCAGGCGGAAAGGCCGAGGTGGTTTAATTGTTTAGCACATTGCAGAACGCCTGGAGAATTCCTGAGCTCCGCAAAAAGCTGATCTTTACCATGCTGATCCTGCTGATTTACAGAATCGGTAATGTAATTCCCGTTCCGTTTATCGATGCAGGCACTCTGGCAACCTACTTCGACAGTACTCTGTCCAACACAATTCTGGGCTTGTACGATGCTATGTCCGGCTCTGCCTTCTCTCAGGCATCCGTTCTGGCATTGGGCATTCAGCCCTACATCAATGCTTCCATTATCATCCAGCTGCTGACCATTGCCATTCCCGCTCTGGAGCGTATGGCAAAGGAAGAGGGCGAGGTTGGTAAGAAGAAGATTGAGCGCATTACCCGCTATTCCACTGTAGCGCTGGGCCTGCTTCTGGGCTTCGCCTACTACACCATGCTGAAAAACTACAGCAGTCAGGGTCTGAACATCATCACCGACAAGGGTATCCTGCCCGCCATCGTGATTATTCTGGCCTTCACTGCCGGTTCTTCCGTGGTTATGTGGATGGGTGAGCAGATCACCGAATTCGGTATTGGCAACGGCATCTCCATGATTCTGTTTGCCAACATCGGTTCCGGCCTGCCCGGCACCTTCAGCCGTCTGCTGGGCCTGAAGTGGTGGATTGCCACCATCGTGGGTCTGGTAATGCTGATGCTGGTGGTTTTCATCGTTTTCATCAACGATGCAGAGCGCCGCATCCCCATTCAGTACGCAAAGCGCGTGGTTGGCCGCAAGGTTTACGGCGGTCAGAACACCAACCTGCCCATCAAGGTGAGCATGACCGGTGTTATGCCCGTGATTTTCGCCCAGTCCATCGCCTCTGTACCTGCCACCATCTGCACCTTTATGGGTAAGACCTCCGGCAACTGGTACAAGAACGTTTGGGCCAGCGACACCTGGGCCTACGCAGCTTTCTACGGCCTGCTGATTTTCTTCTTCAGCTGGTTCTACTCCACCATTCAGTATGATCCCGTGGAGATTTCCAACAACCTGAAGAAAAACGGCGGCTTCATTCCCGGCTTCCGTCCCGGCAAGCCCACTGCCGATTTCATTAAGAAGGTTATCAACAAGATTGTGATCTTCGGCGCTGTTTACCTGGCCATCATTGCCCTGCTGCCCATCGTTGGCGGCAAGCTGGTGTCCGGTATCCAGAACCTGGCAATCGGCGGCACATCCGTTATCATTATCGTGAGCGTTGCTCTGGAGACTGTGAAGGCTCTGGAGGCTCAGATGCTGATGCGCCACTACAAGGGTTTCCTGGATTAATCGGAGGCGGCTTATGAATCTGATTCTGTTGGGCGCCCCCGGCGCCGGAAAGGGAACACAGGCAGAAATGCTGGCAGCCAAGCTGCAGATTCCCACCATCTCTACCGGCAATATGCTCAGAGAGGCTATGGCAAATGGCTCTGACCTGGGCAAGCAGGTAAAACAGGCAATGGACGAGGGACGTCTGGTCTCTGACGAGCTGGTGCTCGGCATTGTAGCAGAGCGGACCGCCAAACCCGATTGTGCAAACGGCTTTATCCTGGACGGGGTGCCCCGCACCCTGGCCCAGGCAAAGGCCCTGGACGAAATGGGTGTGCGGCTGGACCACGTTGTGTCCCTGGAAATTGACGATGCTGTGATTGAGGGCCGTATGACCGGCCGTCGGGTTTGCCCCAAGTGCGGTGCAAGCTACCACATCACAGCCAATCCTCCCAAAAAGGACAGCACCTGTGATCAGTGTGGCGCAGAGCTGATTATCCGCAAGGACGACGCACCGGAAACGGTGAAGAGCCGTCTTGCTGTGTATCACCAGTCCACAGAGGTCCTCAAGGACTACTACGCCGCCCAGAACAAGCTTCGGATTGTGGAAGGCGACCAGTCCATTGAAGGTGCTTTTCAGGATATCTTGAAGGCCTTGGGAGTACAGGCATGATTGCAATCAAAAATGAACAAGAGCTTTTGCTGATGCGTCAGGCCGGCAAAATTACCGCGGCAGCCCGTGCTTTGGCAGGGGAAATGGTAAAACCCGGCGTGTCCACAAAAGCGATTGACAGAGCCGTTCGGGAATTTATTCTCGCACAGGGCGCAAAACCGTCGTTCCTGCGTTATAACGGCTTTCCCGGCAGCAGCTGCATCAGCGTCAACGCAGTGGTGATTCACGGAATTCCCGATGGATACCTGCTGCAGGACGGAGACATTGTCTCCGTAGACGTGGGTGCTTGCTACAAAGGGTTTCATGGAGATTGCGCAGCTACTTTCCCCTGCGGCACAGTCAGTGCCGAGGCTGAAAAACTGATCCGGGTGACGAAGCAGAGCTTTTTCGAAGGTATGCGCTTCGCAAAGTCCGGATACAGAGTATCCGATATCTCCCACGCCATCCAGACGTATGTGGAGTCTAACGGTTTTTCAGTTGTGCGTTCTTTCGTAGGTCACGGCGTTGGCGCACAGCTCCACGAGGAGCCGGAAGTACCGAACTTCGGTAATCCCGGCCGTGGGCCCAGATTGCTCCCCGGTATGACACTGGCAGTTGAGCCGATGGTAAATGCGGGCACTCACGAGGTGCGCATTTTGAAAGACGGCTGGACTACCGTTACTGCCGACGGAAAGCTCTCCGCCCACTATGAGAATACTGTACTCATCACCGACGGGGAGCCGGAAATACTCACCGTCGCCGAAGATTCCCGGCTGTAACAGCCGGCACATGCAAAGTATCGACCTAGGAGGTTAACAACTTGGCTAAGGACGACGTAATTGAGATTGAAGGCATCGTAACCGATGCTCTGCCGAATGCGATGTTCAATGTGGATATCGGCAACGGACACACCATTCTGGCACACATTTCCGGCAAGCTCCGTATGAATTTCATCAAAATCTTGCCCGGTGACAAGGTAACTGTTCAAATGTCTCCCTATGATTTGACCCACGGTCGAATCACCTGGAGAAGTAAGTAAGACACAAGAGAT
>JAZTWB010000059.1:0-8843 GCA_045635645.1 Faecousia sp.
GCGACGAACAGTGATGGTCTCACCGATGCCGCCGTGCTTCCGGGCGATGATGGTGCCTTCAAACACCTGAATACGCTCACGGGAGCCTTCCTTGATCCGCACATGCACACGAACGGTGTCGCCAACCCGCATTTCGGGCAGCTCTTCCTTCATGTACTGGCTGGACAGAGCCTTAACCAAATCCATATCTTTGTCCTCCTTAAATATTAGGCGTTCATGCGGTGATTAACCCGGCGATATGGTTCCCGGCACCGTAGAGGACGCACCTTGTTTTTCAGACCGATGTATTTTAGCACATAAAAAACCAAAAATCAAGTGGTTTTTTAGAAAAAATAAGGGAATTTTCCTAAATAATTCATTATGTTAGACAGTTATATGGCCTTCGTCCGAGTTACTGGATTCGATTTACATTTTTGCCATAGGCAAAAATTATTGTTTCGACCAGTTTGTGAACTGGTCGAGCAACAGTCCACCGGACTGTTGCACTGCTATGGGTTCGAATCCGGTACGCAAAAAAGAATTAAGCAGGAATCACAAAAGTGATTCCTGCTTAATTGGTCCGAGTTACTGGATTCGAACCAGCGGCCTCTTGAACCCCATTCAAGCGCGATACCAAACTTCGCCAAACCCGGATTTTGCTTGCTTCTTTCGATAGCCACAGTATGATAACACACTATGCCGAAAAATGCAAGCTTTTTTTAAAAATTTTTTCAATTTACTCGCCAATCTCTGTGCGGACAACCTTACCCAGGTTCCAGAGTCTTACAACCTGCTGCTCGGCATCCGCCTTTTGCTGGGCATTTTCATACTCCACATACACAGTATGAGCGCTGCAGTCAGCGCACTCCACCTGCACATTCCAGCCACCCTCGTGCATAACAATGCCGGCACCGTGGCAAATGGGGCAATCTTCCAAAATATAGTTCGGATTCACTTCCATATCAATACTCCTTACCGAAATACCTTCATATCCTTATCAAAAATTTCTTCCCGTCTGCATCTGACAAAATCCGGCTTACACTCTGGCAGGTACGTTTCAATTGCAGCAGCCAGCTGCATAGGATTGAGCGTAGGATTCTGGCAACATACCACACTATCCAGTACCAGCTCCTTCTCCCCCGCCAGCACAACATCAAGCTGCTGAATCATAGGGATGATATCCTGTTCCTGCATACCGTTTTTGCCTTTTTTTGCCACAATAAGGCTATCTCGTGCAAAAAGCGCGCTAATTTTGTCTGCGGCAGTTTCGGGGATACCATTATCATATTCTAAAGTAACCGTGCAGTGCAGAAAAGCAAGCTCTTTTAATTTCTTACCTGTGTCATAGGCCTGCAAAACCCGCACGCCGGCAACAAGCGCCTGATTCAGTCTGCGGCAGATCTCATCGCCTGCTGTATTATCGCCATCCAATTCAAAGTCCAGCAGCTCACACACGCTCTCAACACCAACAGACAGAGGCATTGCAATGGACACAGACGGACGGGGATTAAAACCCTGTGTGTGGGTCAGTGGAAGTCCGGCGCGCTTAAAGGCTCTCTGGAAAACCCGCATTAAATCCAGGTGAGACATCCAGACGGCGTTGCCGGTCTTTTCAAACAGCAATCTACCCATCGCAGGTCACCTCCTGAAGCAGTTTGTCGGCGCCACAGCCACTGCAGCCGTGGCGGCAGTCCGGCGTGATTTTTTCCTCATATGCCCGCTGCCTTTCCCGCAGCAGGAATTTTTTCGAGACACCGACATCAATTGTATCCCAAGGTAAGACCTCGTCCTCACCAAAGCCACGCACCGTATAGAAGTCCGGGTCTACACCGCAGGTTTTGAATGCGTCCATCCAAATCTGATAGTTAAAAAACTCGTCCCAACCGTCCAGCCGGGCGCCATTCTTCGCAGCCTCCTCAAGGACAGCGCACAGTCTCCTGTCGCCACGGGCAGTTACTGCCTCCAGACGGCTGATGTCCGGGGTGTGGTAATTGTACTCGATGGACTTGGAATAGAAGTGGTCCTTCAACAGCCGGCAGCGACGCAGGTACTCCTCGGGTGTAATCTGCTGCTCCCACTGGAAGGGCGTGTGAGGCTTGGGCACAAAGTACGCGGTTGCAACATGAACGCGCAGTCCGCGTTTTTAGTTAGAGGCGTGTTCCTTCCACGTCTGAATCACTTTATACACAAGGTCTGCAATTCCCAGAACGTCTTCGTCGGTTTCCGTAGGCAGGCCCAGCATAAAGTACAGTTTCACATTGTTCCAGCCGCCGGAGAAAGCGATTGCACAGGAAGACAGAATTTCCTCTTCCGTGAGATTCTTATTGATAACGTCCCGCAAACGCTGTGTACCGGCCTCCGGCGCAAAGGTCAGACCGCTTTTCCGCAGAGTCTGCAGCTTGGCCATCAGCTCACGGGAGAAGTTGTCCGCACGCAAGGACGGCACAGACAGATTGATTCTGTTGCTCTGGCAGTATGGAATCAATTCGTCAGTCAGTTCTTTAAGCTGGCGGTAGTCGGAGGTGGAAAGGCTGGAGAGCGTAATCTCATTATGACCGGATTCGGTCATAATCTCCAAAGCCTGTTTACAGAGAACATCAGCGCTCTTTTTGCGAACGGGGCGGCAAGCAAATCCCGCCTGGCAAAAACGGCAGCCCCGAATACAGCCGCGGAACAGCTCCAGATTTGCCCTGTCGTGGACAATCTCTGTAGAGGGAACAATCGTCTTTGTAGGATAAAATGCCGTATCCAGATTCTCAACAATCCGCTTGGTAACCACCTTAGGCGCATCTCCGATGGGTGTAATTGCCGCAAGCGTACCGTCATCATTGTAAGTATGCTGATAAAAGCAAGGAACATACACACCGGGGATTTTGGCAACTTCCAGCAAGAAGTTATCCTTGCTCCAGTTCTCAGCCTTTGCGCGGTCGTACAGACGCACAATCTCCTCGGTGATCTCCTCGCCCTCACCCAGGCAGAAAAAGTCCACGAAGTCCGCCAGCGGCTCAGGATTAAAGGCGCAGACACCACCGGCAAATACAATGTTTTTCAGACCTTGTCGTTGGGATGACCGCAGCGGAACACCGGAGAGATTCAGCATATTCAGGATATTGGTGTAGCACATTTCATAGCCAATGGTAAAGGCAATCATATCAAAATCCTTAACCGCATCCTGGCTCTCCAACGCCCACAGCGGCAGGTTGTTGGCGCGCATAGCCTCTTCCATATCCGCCCAGGGTGCAAACACACGCTCACACCACACGCCGTCCATACGGTTCATCACGCCGTAGAGAATTTGCATACCCATATTAGACATACCAATCTCATAGGTATCAGGAAAACAGAATGCAATCCGCACGCGCACATCGGACAGATTCTTTTTGATTTCATTGAATTCTCCGCCGGTGTACCGTGCCGGTTTTTGCACAGTAGGGAGAATTCTCTTGCGTAACTCAGTCATAGACCTACCTCATTTAATATAAGTAGCTCTATTGTACCTTGAATGCCGTTTGTTTGCAAGAGGTATTTCTGTTTCTGACCCAAAGTCCAACAGTAATCAAGACGGGAAGAATCCCCAATTTCAGATAACAGCAAGCGAAGATTGCGCTGAAGGATAGAAGAATAATAAGCACTTTCTGTACGCAATAAAATGTCCGACTGCTCACTAAAATTTCCAGTGCACGTCCCCCGTCCAGTGGCAGCAGCGGAATCAAATTATACACCGACAGCACCCAGCTACATAAGGCAAGCCGCGGAAACCACCGACCCAACAGCACCAACAAAAATCCGCTCGCGGGTCCGCAAAGAATCGCCAAAATACGTCTTCTCTCTGTCAGTGTGCCGCACTGCATTTCTATTCCTCCGATGTGTATGCTCAGCCGATATACATCACCGCCCAAAATACGGACCGCAAGATAGTGACAACACTCGTGAAAAGCCACTGCAACAATCCACGCCAGCATCCACGGAACGGGCACAAGAAAGGTAAGTATTGCAAGGTAAACGTATGTATTTGCTTTTACGGAAACCTGCATTTATTCCATACCGCTTGTAATGATTTCTCTGCAGAAGGTTTGTATCGACTCACCAATGCTTCCGCCCTGTCTCACTGTTTTTACCATATCGGAAAAAGCGGTGACAGTAACCTCATCATCTCCCGGAATCAAGTGCTCCACAACTCCACCGCTTTTGATGCCATAAATTGCAACTGAAAGTAGTAGCATTGCTCCAATTATTTTAATTGGCAACCTGTTTTTCTTCAAAACAAGCGGATATTGTTTATGAAACTCCGGATTATATTCCACGCAGTAACTCATTTGTCTCCCCCTATCCCATTGTAATACAGTATTATCATATGAAATGTGTTGCCAGCACTTGACAATGTATAAAAATTTCACTATAATACTACTCAATATCGGGGTGTGGCGAAGTTTGGTATCGCGCTTGGTTCGGGTCCAAGAGGCCTCGGGTTCGAATCCCGACACTCCGACCATTTTTTATTGCAAGATATGTGGGTGTTTGTTTTTTTATACGCCCACGCTTTCGCGCGATAAAGAAGTAAAGCGTTTGCAAGAAGAGAGAGAATTGGAGGAAAGAAATGAATAACACTGTGCAAATCTTGATTTCAATGGTCATCTATATGAGCATTGTTATCATCATCGGCATCCTGTTTGCACGTCGTGCAAACAAAAGCTCCAAGGAATATTTCCTTGGTGGCCGCAGTCTGGGTCCCTGGGTCACCGCAATGAGTGCGGAGGCCTCGGATATGTCCGGCTGGCTTTTGATGGGCCTGCCCGGCGTTGCCTACTGGTGCGGTCTTTCTGACGCAGCTTGGACCGCTATCGGTCTGGCAGTCGGCACATACTTAAACTGGCTGATTGTATCCAAGCGGCTACGCCGTTACAGTGAGAAAGCCGGTGAAGCAATCACCCTGCCGGAGTTTTTCTCCAACCGTTTTAAAGAGAATAAGAAAATCATTATGTCCATTGCTGCAATCTTCATTCTGATTTTCTTCACGGTGTATGCTTCCAGCTGCTTTGTTACCTGCGGCAAGCTCTTTTCCACCCTGTTCGGTACACCCTATATCTCTATGATGATTCTGGGTGCCGTCTTTGTGCTTCTTTATACACTGCTCGGTGGATTCCTTGCTGAAAGCGTTTCTGACTTTATGCAGGCAGTTGTTATGATTGTCGCGCTGGTTGCTGTTGTTGCGCTTGCCACTATCTCTGCCGGCGGTTTGGGCGCAGTTATGGAAAACGCAAAATCCATTCCTGGCTTCTTTGATTTCTTTGGCATCGCCACACCTACCACTGTTGACGGTGTTCAGCAGATCGTAGATGGCAAACCTCAGTTCGGTGCTGCAGGAAACTACAGTCTGCTCTCCATCGCATCCTGCATGGCCTGGGGTCTTGGCTACTTTGGTATGCCTCAAGTTCTGCTGCGGTTTATGGCTATCCGTGACGAGAATGAGCTCACCCGTTCCCGCAGAATCGCAACTGTTTGGGTAGTGATTTCCCTGTCTGTTGCAGTATTTATCGGCATTGTCGGTCGCGCTCTGTATCCTACAAATCTGACCACCGCCTCCGACGCAGAAAGCATCTTTATTCTGCTCTCCGGCAAGCTCTTCCCTCCCCTGTTGGCAGGCTTCGTTATGGCAGGCATTCTGGCAGCTACCATCAGTTCTTCCGACTCCTATTTGCTGATTGCTGCATCCGCGCTGGCTAAGAACCTCTACCAGGGTATTGCCCGCAAAAATGCCAGCGACAAGCAGGTTATGTGGGTAACCCGTATCACATTGCTGGTAATTTCCCTGATTGCAATGGTGATTGCTGCCGACGAGGACAGCGTTATCTTCACCATTGTCAGCTTTGCCTGGGCAGGCTTCGGCGCCGTTTTTGGACCGCTGATGCTGATCAGCCTCTTCTGGAAGCGCATCAATCGGGCAGGCGCTATTGCCGGTATGCTCTCCGGCGGTATTATGGTGTTTGTCTGGAAGCTGGCAATTCGTCCTCTGGGCGGCCTGTGGAACATTTACGAGCTGCTTCCCGCATTCGTGATTTCCTGCATTTTCATTGTCGTTGTGTCGCTGCTGACCGCACCTCCCTCTGCTGAAGTACAGGCAGAATTTGACGAGGTTGCAGGCAAATAAATAACACACATAAAAAAGGACGCGTATTGCTACGCGTCCTTTTTCTTATTGATTAACCTTTGAAATACTTTACAGCAGCCTCAAACATACGGATATCGTAGTTACCGGGAACGTTTCTGTACAGTTCTGCACCGATACGCTCGCTGTGACCCATCTTACCGAAGACTCTGCCGTCGGGAGAGGTAATACCCTCAATGGCGAACAGAGAACCGTTGGGATTGAAGGAAGTATCCATAGAGGGATTGCCATTCAAGTCCACATACTGAGTTGCAATCTGTCCGTTCTTTGCCAGCTTAAGCGCCAATTCCTCGGTTGCATAGAACCGACCCTCACCGTGAGAAATGGGAACGTTGATAATATCACCAACATTCATAAGACTCAGCCACGGAGATTTATTGGAAACAATACGGGTGCGTACAATCTTGGACTGGTGACGGGAGATGGTATTGAAGGTCAAAGTGGGACAATTCTCATCTGTATCGATAATCTTGCCGTAAGGCACAAGACCAAGCTTAATCAGTGCCTGGAAGCCGTTACAGATGCCGCACATAAGGCCGTCCCGCGCTTCAAGCAAACGGGTGACCTGCTCCTTAATTGCGGGATTGCGGAAGAATGCGGTGATGAATTTTGCAGAGCCGTCGGGCTCGTCACCGCCGGAGAAGCCGCCGGGAATGAAAATCATCTGGCTGTCTGCAATCTTAGCAGACACGCTCTCCACACTCCGCGCCACATCGTCGGCGGTCAGATTGCGGATAACCACAATTTCAGCCTCACCGCCGGCAGCAACCACCGCACGGGCAGAATCAAACTCACAGTTTGTACCGGGGAACACAGGAATCAGCACCTTTGGCTTTGCGCACTTGATAGTAGCCGTCTTCGTGCAGGAACCGGCAAAATCAAGCGCCGGGATATTCTCTTCCGCCGCAGGCGCCTGTGTGGGATATACGTCTTCAAGAACACCCTCGTTGATGGCAAGCAGTTCCTCAATAGATGCACTGTCACCGTCCAGCACAATGGCGCTCTCAGCAGTGGTTTCACCGATTTTCAATACGCCAGCAAAATCCACATCGTCTGTCAGCTCTGCTACAATAAATCCATAGAGATTGTTATGCCACTGGTCACCGACAGCACCGCAGGACTTAAATCCGATACGGTTACCGAAGGACATCTTCATAACCGCTTCGCCCAGACCGTTCTCAACTGCCCAGGCAGATTTAACCTTACCGGCAAGGTGCAGGTTGTGGAAGCATTCCCAAGCCTGCTTTTGACTTTCCGCCGTCTCATCTGTCGGTCCGAAGAGGTAGACAGGATTGCCGGCAGCCTTAAACTCAGGCGAAAGCACCTGCTCCTTATCAATGGGGGCGATGGCAAAGGAAATCAGTGTGGGGGGTACGTCCATATCCAGGAATGTGCCGGACATAGAATCCTTGCCGCCGATTGCCGCAGCGCCCAGCTCCAGCTGTGCATCCAGCGCACCGAGAAGCGCGGCAAAGGGTTTGCCCCAACGTGTCGGCTCGGTCTTCAGCTTCTCAAAGAACTCCTGCAAGGTAAGATAGGCAAGCTTATAGTCCGCACCGGCTGCCACCAGCTTGGCAACAGAGGTATACACAGCGGCCCGTGCGCCGGTGTAGGGATCGACGCTCATCATATCCGGATCCAAGCCCCAAGCCATCACACTGCCCTGAGAGGTTTCCTGGCCGGGCAGAACAGGCAGCACTGCAGCCATAGCCTGTGCGGGTGTGGTTTGGGTCTTGCCGCCGAAGGGCATCAGCACAGAGCCAGCACCGATACTGCCGTCAAAGCGCTCCACAAGACCTCTGCGGCTGGCAGTCTTCAAATCTCCAGCCATTTCACGCAGAGAGCCGTAAAGCGCATCGCTCAGCACAGACAAATCCTTTTCGGTGACATCAACCTTTGTATGCTTGCTTGCGCCGTTGGTATCCAAAAATGCGCGGGACAGGCTTGCAATGGTCTGACCCTTCCAGACCATCACCATTCTCTCCTCTTCGGTAACTACAGCAACGCGGTATGCTTCCAGATTTTCCTTCTGTGCAGCGGCAATAAATGCATCTGCATCCTTAGCATCCACAACAACTGCCATACGCTCCTGAGACTCGGAGATAGCAATTTCCGTGCCATCAAGACCGTCATACTTCTTACGCACAGCGTCCAAATCAATCCGCAGACCGGCAGCAAGCTCACCAATGGCAACAGACACACCGCCTGCGCCAAAGTCATTGCATCGCTTAATCAAACGGGTTACACCCGCATCCCGGAACAGGCGCTGAATCTTCCGTTCCTCGGGGGCATTGCCCTTCTGGACCTCACATGCCATCGTGGCCAAGGATTTCTTATTGTGGCTCTTGGTCGAGCCGGTGGCGCCACCAATGCCGTCACGGCCGGTACGTCCGCCCAGCAGGACAACCACGTCACCTGCAGCGGGGCGCTCACGGCGCACGTTATAAGCAGGCGCAGCGCCGACCACAGCGCCACATTCCAGACGCTTGGCAGCATAGCCGTCGTGATAAATTTCCGCTACGTGACCTGTGGCAAGACCAATCTGGTTGCCATAAGAAGAGTAACCAGCTGCAGCAGTCTGGCAAAGCTTACGCTGGGGCAGCTTGCCGGGAATGGTCTTATCCAAGGGTCTTCTGGGGTCAGCCGCACCGGTAACGCGCATTGCCTGATGGACATAGGCGCGACCGGACAAGGGGTC
>JAZTWB010000060.1:0-14142 GCA_045635645.1 Faecousia sp.
TTATCTGTCCTTTAACAGCTTGGAGTATCCGTCCCCGTACTGAATGCACCGGGAAACACGGCTCAAGGTCGCTGAAGAGATATCCGTCTCGGCAATCACCTGACTGTAGGTCTTGCCCTCCAGCAGCAGCTTTGCCGCATAAAGGCGCTCGGCCATCTTCTCCACTTCCTTGTTGGTGCACAAATCCTCAAAGAAGATTTCGCACTCCTGCACAGTGGTCAGACTTGTAATAATGCGAAACAGCTCTGCAATCTTTTCCTTCTTATCCACGGGGAACTCCTCCTGTTAAAAAGTCTCCTGAAAACCCTGTAAAAACGCCCGGGTCTTCTCGCTCTTGGGATGTTCAAATACTTCCTCCGGCGTACCCATTTCCTCGATAACGCCGTCTGCCATATAGATAACCACATCGGCAACATTCTTGGCAAAATCCATTTCGTGGGTCACCACAATCATCGTGCTGTCCTCGCCCTTAAGGCCCTTGATAACCCGCAGCACTTCTCCGGTCAGCTCCGGGTCCAGCGCGGAGGTAGGCTCATCAAAGCACAGTACCTGGGGCTTCATTGCCAGAGCGCGGGCAATGGCCACCCGCTGCTGCTGACCGCCGGAGAGCTGATAGGGATAGGCGTCCAGCTTGTTGGAAAGACCCACCTGAGCCAGCAAATCCTCTGCGTGCTCCCGAATTTCCTCGGCAGTTCCCACGTTCAGCAGTGTAGGCGCCAAGGTGATGTTCTCCAGCACATTGTAATGAGGGAACAGATTGAAATTCTGGAACACCAAACCGAAATGCAGTCTGTTTTTCCGCACCTGTTCCTCCGTCAGAGGCTGTCCCAAATTCAAAAGCTTCTGCCCGCCCACGGAGATTTCACCTGCATCGGGTGTCTCCAAAAAGTTCAGACACCGCAGCAAGGTTGTCTTGCCGCTGCCAGACGAGCCGATGATTGCCAGCACCTGCCCCTTCTCCAGGGTAAAGCTCACACCCTTTAGAACGTGATTATTTCCAAATTTCTTTTGAATATTATCCACTTGCAGTAGTGCCATAGCTTAACCTCTGTAATAGTTGAGTTTCTTTTCGATGTAGCCGAACAGGAGCGTCAGTCCGCCGTTGAAGATCAGATAGAACGCGCCGGTGTAGAACAGCGGCCACAGCAGACCCTTTTTAATGAAGGATTCGCCTGCCCAGATAATCTCATAAACACTGTTGATTCTGGCAAGGGAGGTGTCCTTGTCAAGGGTAATAACCTCGTTGCTCATAGGCGCCATCACCCGCTTGACCACCTGGGGCAGCACCACCTTGAAGAAGATCTGTCCCTTGGTCATACCCAGCACCTGACCTGCCTCGTATTGACCCCGGGCAATGCTCTCAATGCCGCCCCGGTAAATTTCCGAGAAATAACAGGCGTAATTGATGGCAAAGGCCACAATCGTCGCTGTAAAGCGGGGCATCGCCGGCAGGTCAAACAACAGACCAGGTCCGTAGAAGATGATAATCAGCTGCAGCATCAGGGGCGTTCCCCGAATCACCCACACGAAGCACCGTACCAGCGCTTTGAGGGGGGAGAATTTGCTCATAGAGCCAAAACAGACAATAAGACCCAACGGCAAAGAAAATGCCAGGGTCAGCATAAACACTTTTAAAGACTCCCAGAAGCCTTCCAGCAGCTGCAGAGTTACGGGTAGGAACATAGCGCACTCCTTGTTGTTTTTTCTATACAGTCCTATACGGGCGGCTGTTCGCCGCCCGTATATTGTTCACATTTTAGTCAGCCAGAGTCAGGTTGTACTTCTTAGCCAGCGCGGTCAGAGTGCCGTCTGCAATCAGCTTATCCATAAATGCGTTGAACTTAGCGGTCAGGTCGGAATCCTTGCGGAATGCAACGCCGTACTCTTCCTCGGTGAGGCTGATGCCTGCAGCCAGGTCAGCGTAGTCGGTGCCTGCACCGGTCATAGCCTTTGCCATGGTGATGTCGATGACGCAAGCATCGGAGGTGCCGGACTTAACTTCCAGCAGAGCAGCGGCCTGGTCCTGCACAGCGATGATGTTGGTAACCTTTGCTTCGGTTGCTGCATCCTGACCGGCAGAGCCGTTCTCAACAGCGACCTTCAGGTTTACCAGATCTGCAGCGGTCTTGATGGAGTCAATCTTGTCAGCCTTGGCAACCACGACCTGTGCGTTCAGTACGTAAGGATCGGAAACGGAAGCGTTCAGCTTAGCCTCGTCGGTGATGGTCATGCCGTTCCAGACGCAGTCGATGTTCTTGGTCTCCAGCTCAACGAACTTCTTGCCCCAGTCAGCGATGACAAAGAACTCAACTTCAACGCCCAGCTCTTTGGCAAACAGTCTTGCGAACTCAGCGTCAAAGCCGGTCCACTCGCCGTTTTCGTCCTTGTAGTCCATAGGCGCGTAGTCGGTGATACCGACGACGATCTTCTTGTTGCTCTCAATGTACTCGGAATCAGTAGCGGGGGTCTTGGCGCCGCAGCCGGCGAAGCAGGCGGCCAGCATCAAAATGGCCAGGGTCAATGCAATAATCTTTTTCATAATTTTCTTTCCTTTCATTTCCTGGGAGGCATTGCCTCCGTGTTGTTGATGTCCGTATTATACTTTACCAAACTAAAGTTGTAAAGTACTTTTTTCATATTTTTTGCACTTTTGGCACTATGCACAAAACCACCCCGTCGATTTACCGCTTTAGTTTGGTAAAGTGTCCAAAACCCACAATCCCCTCCCCATTTTCCATATAAAAAGAACGGGCGCGCATTGCACGCCCGTTCATCTTTTTAGTATTCTCCCAGCCAGCGGCTGGCAGTGGTCCATACCGCCTCGCCTGCTTCCAGGCTTTTCGGTACGTCCAGTATCCGCTGATTTCTGCTGCCCCGGAACGGGGTTTCCAGACTCTTTTCCGACTGGATAAATTGCCCGTCGATTAAAATGTCCAGCATTCCCAGCAGCCGCCTCTGGGCCGATGTGCCCTGCCGCAGTTGCTCGAAGGTGTAGCCGGAATAGGAGGCAACCTCATATCCCCGCTCCTTCAGCGCAGCCGCCAGTTCGGCAAATCCCTCCGCCTGGGCAAAGGGCTCACCGCCGGAGAAGGTCACGCCCCGACACAGAGGGTTGGACACAACAATGTCCACCAAAGCCTCGGTGTCCGCCTGTGTACCGCCTTCAAAGGGCCAGGTCTCCGGATTGTGACAGCCCTCACAGTGATGGGGGCAGCCCTGGCAGAAGAAGGTTGTCCTTATGCCGGGGCCATCCACAATGCTGTCAGTCTGTATGCCTGCTAAATTAAGCATTCTTGTTCAGGCTGTGCTTGACGCGGTCACGCTCCTCGGCGCGCTTTGCGTCATTCCACTTATCCATAGTGCCGACCAGATAGCCGGTGATGCGGCGGATGCGCTCAAAGCCAACACCCTGACCCATTTTTTCGTTGGTAGTTTTAATTGTCATAATAATTCCTCCTTACTCGATGCCCTGGAATGCAGGCATTTGGGGATACTTTCTTCTCAGCTCTTCTACGCGCTCAAAGGGAATTTCCTCACCCTCACGGCGGCCGCAGCGGGGACATACATCGCCGATGATGCCCACGTAGCCGCAGACCGGGTCACGGTCAACGGGGTGGTTGATAGAGCCGTAGCCGATGCCGAAATCGTGCATACAGCGGACGATGGACTCAAAGGCCTCCACGTTCTGGGCGGTATCGCCGTCCAGCTCCACGTAGCTGATGTGACCGGCGTTACACAGTGCGTGATAGGGCGCCTCCAGACGAATCTTGTCGTAGGCGGAGATGGGGAACCAGACCGGTACGTGGAAGGAGTTGGTGTAGTACTCCCGGTCGGTGATGCCGGGCAGCTTACCGTAGCGCTTCTGGTCCATACGGATGAAGCGACCGGACAGACCCTCTGCAGGTGTACCCAGCAGGGAGAAGTTCATCTTCAGCTCCTGAGACTTATCGTCGCAGAACTTCCGCATAAAGCCAAGGATTGCCTTGCCCTTCTCCTGCATCTCCTCACTCTGGCCGTGGTGCTGACCGTAAAGGGCGGTCAGTGTCTCGGCAAGACCGATAAAGCCGATGGACAGCGTGCCGTGCTTCAGCACCTCCCGCAGGTCATCGTTGGCAGACAGCTTGTCGGAATCCAGCCACACACCCTGGCCCATCAGGAACGGATAGTTGTAGATGTGCTTGCTTGCCTGAATCTCAATGCGGTCCAGCACCTGCTGGGCAACCAGCTCCAGCATTGCCTGCAATTTTTCGTAGAACGCCTTCTCGTCGCCGTTACTCTCAATGGCCAGACGGGGCAGGTTGATAGAGGTGAACGACAGGTTGCCGCGGGAGTAGGAAATCTCCCGGGTGGGATCGTAGACGTTGCCCATAACGCGGGTACGGCAGCCCATAGTGGCCACTTCCGTCTCGGGACGGCCGGGGACGTAGTACTGCAGGTTGTAGGGTGCGTCCAGGAAGGTATAGTTGGGGAACAGGCGCTTGGCGCTGACCCGCATACTTAAGCGGAACAGGTCGTAGTTGGGGTCATTTTCATTGTAGTTGACACCCTCTTTGACCTTAAAGATGTGAATGGGGAAGATGCAGGTCTCGCCGTGACCCAGACCGGCCTCCAGCGCCAGCAGCACGTTCTTAATAACCATGCGGCCCTCGGGAGAGGTGTCGGTGCCGTAGTTGATGGAGGAGAAGGGTGTCTGCGCGCCGGCGCGGGAGTGCATGGTGTTCAGATTGTGAACGAAGCCCTCCATAGCCTGCTTGGTGTCCCGATCGGTCTTCTTATAGGCCCGCTCGGCAGCGCGCTTAACCAGCTTTTCTGCCTTGTCCTTGCCCATACCGAAGGCCTTGTCCAGACCAGTCACCACAGCGGCAATATAGCTTTCGCTGCTTTCAAGCTTTGCCACCTCGCCGGTTGCCTTTTCCGCATCGGCAATCACAGCGGCAATTGCATCCGCGGCATCTGCCAAATCCAGATAATCCTCCACAGCGTCCCGCAGACGGCGGGTAAACGCCTTGCGGTAGGTCTTGGCAACGCCTTCGCCCATACCGTAATCAAAGTTGGGAATGGACTGACCGCCGTGCTGATCGTTCTGGTTGGACTGAATGGCGATGGCAGCCAGCGCCGCATAGCTCTGAATGCTCTGGGGCTCACGCAGATAGCCGTGACCGGTGGAGAAGCCGTCCTTGAACAGTCTGATAATATCCGTCTGGCAGCAGGTGGTGGTAAGAGAGTAGAAGTCAAAGTCGTGAATGTGAATATCACCCTCCCGGTAAGCCTTGGCATGCTCGGGGCGCAGCAGGTACATTTCGTTGTAGGCCTTTGCGCCGGCTGCGCCAATCTGGAGCATAGAGCCCATAGCGGTGTTGCCGTCGATGTTGGCGTTGTCGCGCTTCATATCACTGATACGGGCATCGATGTTGGTAATCTCATCGATGGTCTTCATCAGCTTGGTGTTTGCCTCTCTGGCGCGGGTGCGGGTGGCGCGGTAGAGGATGTATGCCTTGGCCGCATCGGTAAAGCCGTGGTTCATCAGCTGCCGTTCCACACAGTCCTGCACCGCTTCAATGTTGGGGGACTGGTCAACAAACTTTCCCTCCAGCTCCCGCTGGACATCGTTGGCAACGCGGGCTGCATCGGCGGCATTGCCGTCGCCGGAGGCCTCCAGCGCCTTGAGTATTGCAGCTGCAATCTTATTCTGGTCGTACAAAACCACGCGACCGTCACGTTTGATGATGCTCTGAATCATTCTATCTCTTTCCTTTCTGTCCAAAACACAATATATTGTGTTTGTAAATCGTGTCTATACAATATATTGGCACATAATGCATCAAATGTCAACAACAATTTTCCGTTTTTTTCGGGTTTGTGCAAAGCATACAAAAAAGCTCCTGCTTTTTTGGCAGGAGCTTTTATCGCTTGTTTATTCTTCGGAAACAAAGTCCTCTTCACCGGCAAGTTCCGTCTTGTCGGCATTGACAAATTTCATCAGCTCGTCACCGGTGATGGTCTCCTTGGCAAGGAGGAATTCGGAAATCTCGTCCAGCAGCGCCCGATGGGACACAAGCAGCGCCTTGGCATCGGCATAGCAGATGCTCAGCAGCTTCTGCACTTCCTTATCCACCGTTGCGGAGGTCTCCTGAGAGCAATCCAGATACGCCTGACCCTCCAGATACTGATTCTGCACAGACGCAGGGGCCATCAAGCCCAGAGCCTCACTCATACCGTAGAGTGTGACCATATTCCGCGCCAGCGCCGTTGCCCGCTGAATGTCATTGGAGGCGCCGGTGGTCTGCACACCAAACACGGTTTCCTCGGCAGCGCGACCTCCCACCAGCGTCCGCAGCTCGGTCAGCAGCTCCTGGGAGGTCTTCAGATACTTCTCCTCCTCGGGCATCTGCATGGTGTAGCCCAGCGCGCCGGAAGTGTGGGGAACAATCGTAATTTTAGACACCGGCTGGGAATGCTTTTCCAAAGCCGCCACCAGTGCGTGACCCACCTCGTGGTAAGCAACAATCCGCTTTTCTGTGTCTGTCAGCACGGTGTTCTTCTTCTCCGTACCGGCAATCACCGTCTCAAAGGACACCAGCAGATCCTCCTGATTCACCGCCTTGCGACCGTGTCGCACCGCCCGCAGGGCTGCCTCGTTCACAAGGTTTGCCAAATCCGCACCCACCGCGCCGGCGGTTGCCTGGGCAATCTTCTGCAAATCCACATCCTCAGACAGCTTAATCTTCCGGGTGTGGACCTTCAGGGTGTCCAGTCTGCCCTGCAGGTTGGGACGGTCCACAATAATCTGCCGGTCAAAGCGACCTGCCCGCAGCAGCGCCTTGTCCAGAATCTCCGGACGGTTGGTTGCCGCCAGACACACAATGCCCTTGGAGGAGTCAAAGCCGTCAATTTCGCCCAGCAGCTGATTGAGGGTCTGCTCCTGCTCGGAGTTGCTGCCGAAGCGGGAATCCCGGGAACGGCCCACCGCATCGATTTCATCAATAAAGATAATACAGGGCGCAACCTTTGCCGCCTGCTGGAACAAATCTCTTACCCGGCTGGCGCCCACGCCCACGAACATCTCCACAAAATCCGAGCCGGAAATGGAGAAGAACGGCACATTCGCCTCACCGGCAACCGCCTTGGCAAGGAGGGTCTTACCCGTACCGTGAGAGCCCACCAGCAGTGCGCCCTTGGGCAGCTTTGCACCGATTTCCGTGTACTTCTGAGGGTTGTGAAGAAAGTCGATAATCTCCTGCAGAGATTCCTTTGCCTCGTCCTGACCGGCAACGTCCTGGAAGGTCACGCCGGTCTGCTTTTCCATATAGACCTTTGCCTTGCTGGCGCCGATAGAACCCATCATACCGCCGCCCATACGCTTGGTCAGCAGGGTCATCACGCCGAAAATCGCGCCGAACATTATAATATAGTAGAGCACCATCATAATTGTGGAGTTGTCCTCCACAATCTGCACGTTCACCGATGTGCCCATACTGTTAAGCTCTTGGGCAAGGCCCAGAATGTCGCCGTTGGGAAGACCGGTGTAGCAGGCCTTCTGCTCCCGGGCAGGCTTGGCAGCCTCCTCCTTTGTCATATACAGCACCCGGTCATAGCGAATCTCCACCTCGGCGATGTTGTCGTTTTTCGCCGCCTCCATAAACTCGGAGAAGGTGGTCTGGGTGTACTGGCTTTTTACCACCGCATTGTACAAAGAGCTGATAATCAAAACAATGGCCACCGTAATCATCAGTGTCAGCCATATGTTAAACTTCGGTCGCTTGTTATCCGGCTTTTTGGGGGGTTGATTTCTGTTTTGCTCCATAACGAACCTCCTTGACATTTTGCCTATCATAACACATTTTTCCGCCGACTGCAACGAATGATACGGCTACTACGCGTAAATTTTCTGTAAATTTCCCGTTTTCGCCCCTTTCCTTCCGAAAAAATCCAGTTGTTAACCTGCAAAAAATCTGCTATAATGGTAAAAATAGTATCTTTCCGCAAACCCTTTGCAAAGAGAGGACAAAACTATGGCATACGAAAAAGACAACTTCCGCCGCAGACCCATTCACCGGGACGCGCCCCGTGTAGAGGAAGAAAACGAAAACCAGTTAGAGGGTCGCAACGCCCTGACCGAAGCTCTGCGCAGCGGCAGGACCATCGACAAGGTGTTCATTGCCTCCGGTGATACGGACAAGGCGCTGCAGCATCTGGCGGCGCAGGCCAAGGATGCCGGCGCGGTCATCGTCCCCGTGGACAGACGAAAGCTGGACGCTATGAGCTTAACCCACGCTCACCAGGGTGTGATTGCTTTAGCTGCCGCCCGGGAGTACTTCACCATCGACGACATTTTAGAGACTGCCGCCCAGCGGTCGGAAGCACCCCTGCTGGTCATCTGCGACGAGCTGACCGACCCCCACAATTTAGGCGCGATTTTGCGGTCTGCCGCGTGCGTCGGCGCTCACGGTGTGATTATCCCCAAGCGCCGCAGCGTGGGTCTGACCGCCACCGTGGCAAAGGCCTCCGCCGGCGCCATTGAGTATATGAAGGTGGCAAAGGTCAGCAACATCAACAACGCCATCGCCGAACTGAAAGAAAAGGGCGTGTGGATTTTCGGCACTGCCGCCGAGGGGTCTGTGCCGATGTATCAGGCGGATTTGACCGTTCCGGCTGCCATTGTCATCGGCAGCGAGGGAGACGGTATGAGCCAGCTGGTGCGAAAAAACTGCGATATGCTGGTGCACATTCCTATGAAAGGACAAATCTCTTCCCTCAACGCATCTGCCGCAGCAGCGATTTTGCTGTATGAAGCCCTGCGCCAACGCTTATAAGGAGGCCTTGTATGGACGAAAAAGAACGTCAGGAATTTGATTTAGACGATATTATCCGGGAATTCGGCTCACACCCCGAAGAGCAGCCGGAAGCACCCGAGGAAACCGCCGAGCCGGAGGCGCTGGAGGATTTTCCCGAAGAAGCCTATCAGGAATTGCTCCACGTCCAGCCACCCGCCCAGGAAAATGCGGAGGAGCTGGAAGCCACCCGCCGTTTAGACCCTGTGGATACCCCCGCGCCGGAAAATACCGATTTGGAGGCAACCCGCCGCTTAGACCCGGTGCAGCCTGCTTCCGACACGGAAGTCACCGGCGATACCATTCGCTTGGACGGTCTGAGAAGCCACATCTCCCAGCTGGTACGGGAGCAGACCGCTGAAGAAGAGGTTGAGGCCCGCATCTGGAATCCTGCGGAGAAGCCCCGCAGCGAGCCCTTCTCTGACCAGTGGGAGCCGGAATACGAGCAGCCCATCGGCGAGTACATTCCGCCCCAGCCCATTCAGTTCCACCCCCGTTCCCGCCTCCACGAGCTGAAACGCAAATTAGTGGCAGGCCCGGAGAAGCGGTTTTACGAGCTGTCGGAACAAGGCATCGGCAAGCTGCAGTCGGCAATCTTTCTGAGTATGCTGGTGGCGCTGATTTCCGCCGCCTCTACTGCAATGTACGCCTTCGGTCTGGTGGAGGAAAACCGGCTGCGCCTGATGGTGTTCGGTCAGTTCCTCGCACTGCTGGTATCCGCCCTGCTGGGCAGCTTCCAGCTGATTGAGGGTCTTGCGGATTTGCGGAAAAAGCGCTTTACCCTAAATACTATGCTGTGTATTACCTTCGTAATGTGCTGTATCGACGGCGCTCTGTGCCTGCATCAGGTGCGGGTCCCCTGCTGCGCCGCATTCAGCTTAGCGGTGACCATGTCCCTGTGGAGCGCCTACCAGCGCAGAAACACCGAGCTGTCCCAGCTGGACACGATGCGCAAAGCCATTCGCTTAGACGGCATCACTGCCTGCTATGACTACTTAGACGGCAAAACCGGCTTTCTGCGCAAAGAGGGACAGGTGGAAGACTTTATGGACCACTATAACGGCCCTGTAAAACCGGAAACCACCTTAAATGTCTACAGCCTGGTTGCCACGATTCTCGCCTTTATCATCGGCATCGTTGCCGCTGTGCTGTTCGGCATTGCCGCCGGCGTGCAGGTGACGGCCGTTTCCCTGCTGGCAGCTGTACCCGCCACCGCCTTTATCGCCCACTCCCGTCCGATGTGGATTTTGGAGCGGAGACTCCACCGTCTGGGAACGGTTCTGTGTGGCTGGCAGGGTGTGGAGGGTCTGCGCGGCAAGGCAGTCTTCCCTGTCACCTTTGACGACCTGTTCCCCGCCGATACGGTGCGCTTAAACGGCGTTAAGTACTTTGGCAGCCGGGAGCCGGACGTGGTCATTGCCTACGCCAGCGCAGTCATCACCGCAGACAACAGCGGTCTTTCCAATCTGTTTGCCCACATTCTGGACCGGCACAACGGCAGACATTACGATGCTTACAACCTGCTTAACTACGAAAACGGCGGTGTGGGCGGCATCGTGGAGGGCGAAGCGGTGCTGATTGGCTCTTACTCCTTTATGAAGGAAATGGAGATTCCTATGCCGGAAAACGCCAAGGTCAGCTACGGCGTATATGTTGCCATTGAAGGAGAGCTGAGCGGTCTGTTTGCCGTCAGCTACGAAAAAACCCAATCCGCCGCAGCAGGTCTTTCCACCTTGAGCACCTACAGACGCCTGCAGTGCGCGGTGGCCTCCAATGACTTTATGCTGACCCAGGGCTTTTTGAAAAACAAATTTGGCATCAATCCCAAGCGCATTCTCCTTCCGGAGTACCCCGTGCGGGCGCAGCTGCAGGAAAAACAGGAAAGCGCTGACGGACAGGTGCTTCTGATGACCACTGCGCTGGGTCTTGCGCCCCTTGCCTACGGTGTCACCGGCGCCCGGGCGCTGCGGACCACCTGCCGTATGGGTACGGTGCTGCACATTGTGGGCGGCGCTGTCGGTCTTGCCATTATGATTCTGCTGGTGGTACTGGGCGCACTGGAGCTGCTCACCCCGGCAAATATGTTCCTGTATCAGCTGGTGTGGATGATTCCCGCCCTGCTGTTTACCGAGTGGACCAGATCCATCTAATCAATAAGGGCGGTGCCTGTTGGCACCGCCCTTTGCTTATTCTTCGCACCAGAAAATTTTCTTGCAGTCCCCGCAGCCTTCCCGGGTCTTCATCTGCAGCTCCTGGCTTTTGATGGATACTGTGGTGCAGGGCGCCACAGACTTGGTGATAAAGGCGTTAGAGCCAATCACCGAGCCTTGCCCAATCACCGTATCGCCGCCCAGCACGGACGCGCCCGCATAAATGGTCACATTGTCCTCAATGGTGGGATGCCGGCGCTTACCCCGCAGGCTCTGCCCGCCGCGGGTGGACAGCGCGCCCAGGGTCACGCCCTGGTACAGCTTCACATTCTCACCGATCACCGTGGTTTCGCCAATAACGATGCCCGTACCGTGGTCGATAAAGAAATACTTTCCAACGGTTGCGCCGGGGTGAATATCGATGCCTGTCACGCTGTGGGCATACTCCGTCATAATCCGGGGCAGCATCGGCACACCCAGTGCATACAGCTCGTGAGCCAGACGGTACACCGTAATGGCAAACAGGCCGGGGTAGGCAAAAATAATCTCCGCCATTCCCGTTGCTGCCGGGTCACCCTCGTAGGCCGCCTCCAGATCCGTCTGCACCATCGCCCGCACCTGGGGAATCCGATGGAAAAACGCCATACAGATTTCCTCCGCCCGGGTTTGGGCAGCAGCCTCTGTCTCGCCGCCGTTTTGCAGCACCAAAGCAATCTGCCGGTTGAGGTTGAACATCACGTCCTCAATGAGCATAGACAGGTTATGCTTTGCGTTGTACATCCGGTAATTCTTTTCCTTGAAATAGCCGGGGAACACAATTCTGCGCAGTTTTTCAATAATATCAATTACCACATCCCTGTCGGGATTGCGGTAAAGCTCCAGCTTGTCAATATCCCGGTTTCCCGTGTAGTCCTGCAGGATGCTGTCCACCACTGCTTCTATTTTCTCTTCAAACGGCGTCACGGTACATCCCTCCTTGCCTTATTCCCTCTTTATACCATAGGTCGCAAGGCTTGTCAATGTTCCTATTGACAACAAATCTTTTTCTTGGGTATAATTTAGTTAAGAATCCTGTGGAGGTAACACAATGGCGATTTATAAATCCGCAAGTGACCTGATTGGCAATACGCCCCTTTTGGAGCTGACAAACATAGAAAAAGCCCTCGGTCTGCAAGGCCGTCTCTTGGCAAAGCTGGAGTTTTTCAACCCCGCCGGCTCTGTGAAAGACCGGGTAGCGCTGGCAATGATAGACGCTGCCGAGCAGCAGGGACTTTTAAAAGAAGGCTCTGTGATTATCGAGCCTACCTCCGGCAATACCGGCATCGGACTTGCCTGCGTGGCAGCCGCCCGGGGCTACCGGACGATTATCGTAATGCCCGATTCTATGAGTGTAGAGCGGCAAAAGCTAATGGGCGCCTACGGCGCGGAGGTAGTCCTCACCCCCGGCGCGCTGGGTATGCAGGGCGCTATCGAAAAAGCAACTGCCCTTGCCAAGGAGATTCCCGGCAGCTTTATCCCCGACCAGTTCTGTAACCCCGCCAATGCGGAAGCCCACCGGGCAACCACAGGCCCAGAAATCTGGCAGGACACTGACGGAAATGTGGACTTTTTCGTTGCCGGTGTAGGCACCGGCGGTACGGTTACCGGCGTGGGCGAATACCTGAAAAGCAAAAATTCCCACCTGCAGGTGGTGGCTGTCGAGCCTGCCGCCTCCCCCCTGCTCTCCGGCGGCAAAGCCGGTCCTCACGGCCTGCAGGGCATCGGCGCAAACTTTGTGCCCAAGGTCCTCAACACCGCCATTTATGACCGGGTCATTCCCGTCACCGAGGAAGAAGCCTTCTCTGCCGCCCGTTTGCTGGGCAAAACTGAGGGCGTTTTGGTAGGCATTTCCTCCGGTGCAGCCCTCCACGCCGCGCTGACCGTAGCCCGGGAGCATCCGGGCAAGACCGTGGTGGTACTGCTGCCGGACACCGGCGACCGGTATCTGTCCACATCCTTATTTGATTAAGAGGAGAGACCCATATGAAGAAGATTCGCATCGGTATTCTGGGCTACGGCAATTTAGGCCGGGGCGCAGAGCTTGCCCTCCGCCAAAATCCGGATATGGAGGCAGTGGGTATCTTCACCCGCCGTGACCCCGCCAGCATTTGCGCCGGTATCCCCGCATACAGCGCAGATACCCTTTTGGAGAAAAAGGATGCCATCGACGTGCTCATTCTCTGTGGCGGCAGCGCCACAGACCTGCCTGCGCAGAGTCCGGCACTGGCAAAGCATTTTCACATCGTAGACAGCTTTGACAACCACAGCCGTATCCCCGAACACTTTGCCGCCTGCGACGAAAGCGCAAGGAAAACCGGCCACGTAGCGCTTATCAGCGCCGGCTGGGACCCGGGAATGTTTAGCCTGCAGCGGCTGCTGGCAGGTTGCATTCTGCCCCAGGGCAGCGACTATACCTTCTGGGGCAAGGGCGTCAGCCAAGGGCACTCCGATGCCATCCGCCGCATCGACGGCGTGCTGGACGCCCGGCAGTACACCGTACCTGTAGAGCAGGCGCTGGAGCGGGTGCGTTCCGGAGAAGCGCCTACCCTCACTGCCCGGGAAAAGCATACGCGGGAGTGCTTCGTGGTGGCAGACCCCACCGCGGACAAGTCCTCCATTGAACGGCAAATCAAGGAAATGCCCGGCTATTTTGCCGATTACGATACCACCGTCCACTTCATCACTGCCGAACAGCTCCGGCAGGATCACGGGGGACTCCCCCACGGAGGTCTGGTGATCCGCACCGGCACCACCGGCGCAGAAGACGAGCACCGGCAGCGGATAGAGTACAGCTTAAGCTTGGATTCCAATCCGGAATTTACCGCCAACGTGCTGCTGTGCTGCGCCCGGGCTGTTTACCGACTATCGCAGGAAGGTAGCTTCGGCGCGAAAACCATTTTTGACGTTCCCCCTGCCTACCTCTCCCCCAAAACCGGGGAAGAATTGCGAAAAACCCTGCTATAAAAAAATCCCCCGATGCGATTGAACAGAACCAGTAAAAACGGACAATAGACAAAATACCCCCTGATGTAGGATAATAACTACATTAGGGGGTATCGTTATGCAAAAAAGAAGATATACTAGAATAAAGGCAGTGGAAGCAGAAATACTTCGAATGCATT
>JAZTWB010000061.1:0-15732 GCA_045635645.1 Faecousia sp.
CAGAACCCAAGTGTACTAAGCAGCCGGAAAAGTGGGAGCCCTATTGCCCCTCTGCCCTGGAGCCTGAGGATATCAGTCTGTGGAGCTGCGGTACTACTACCTTTGATTCCCAGCAGGTAGAAGATGTATACGCCAAGGACGAGAAAGTCCTTGCAATGATGTGGTAAAGGAGGTATACTAAAGATGAACACAAAACATTACAACAATGTGATTGATTGGACTCTGAAGCACAACACGGCAGCCCAGACGGAAGATTCTCTTGCTACCGCCAGAGCGATTTTCAACAATATGGGTGTCGCGCTGCCCAACGGCAGCATACAGGAAGTCTATGATACAATCAAAACCAACCAGTATATGGGCTGGCGTGCCTGCACTATGCAGGAGGCACAGGAGGCAGCAAACCACGGCACTGCCGCAATCGGTATCAGTAAGGACAGAGTGGTGATCCTCTCTGCAGCCGATGAAGAAGAGCCTGTTACAGAAACCGCATCTGTTATGACCCTTTCCGAAAACACCTCTGCCTATTCCGTGGCCGGCTTGGAGTATTATACGAATAGTTGTGGGACAACAACTAAAGTTACTGTAAATGGTTGGCTAGATCTGTATACAACTCCTTCTATTTCTGGCAGAACAGTATCTATGCCTAATGGATGCAATCCAAACAACTGGTATGCCTTCGAGGGCTTAAAGGATATTAATTATTACGCAAAACTTGCCATAGAGAATACTAACGCTGTAAATAGCGGAAGCAAAGGTGAATTGTATGACAATTATGGTAGATATTGGGTGGCTGTAGGACCCAAAGTAATGAACCCCAATCATGCCAACAATGCTACTGTTTATGCTGATGAAATGAATTACGGAAGTCGTATTGAGGTAAAATTAAGACACTCAAGTGGGAAAATTTATTATTTGAGAGCGGTTGTTGGAGATTGTAAGAACCATACATACCCTAATGGCATTTATCAAACTGGTTATTCGTTCCCTAACGGAAATGAGTATTATCCTCAGAATGCAGACGGTTCAGTCATTGAGTTCTGCGGGGCAATTCTTTCTAGTGGTTTGAACCAATTTAGCATCGAAACAATAACCGTTGAAGATTAACAGGAAAGGGCACACCTGTGCCCTTTTTTGCTCTTGAAAATCATCAGCCCTACCGGCAGGGGATTTCTGCATAAAATTTTGCATTTATGCATTTAGCTAAATGTGCTGCAAACAAGCATAATAATTAGGTGGCACAGGATTAGGCCAAAGCCTAATTTCTTATTTGCAGAAAACAAAGCATTTGATATAGAACATAGAATCTTAGCCTTCTGTGGTTATGGAAGGCTTTGCTGCTTAGCCTAATGTTATACCTACATAAAGAGTACTTAGCTGTTTCGCAATGCTTGCCAGTCAATTTTGTCATCGCGCAAGCTCGTTATGTTAGCGGTAATCGATTTGTAGGTTTCCTCACTTACTTCGGTGTTGTTAACAAAATACTTTTTGAGGTATTCCGTCCCTCCATATTCCGTTACTTCATACTCAGCAAAATCTATTTTATAAACTTCGTTTCCCTTATAGTCTAAGATAAAGTATATGTAATCTGTGTGGTCGGGTGCACCACCGGGTCTTTCGCAAAGTATTGTTCCGTTATTCAAGGGCCTGCAATAGGACGTATTTTCGTGCCATAAGATTAAAGTATCTTCCTTTGTAGTAAAAATAACAAAAGCCCATGGTGTTTTAATAATAAGTTCTGGAACTGCATCGCTGTTCATGTCATAAATTGCGTAGCAATTAGCCGCGCTTTGGGTATTGGTATTTAAGTATTTCTCAATAGATATCACCGAACCGTTTTTATCAACGGCGTTGATTTTTCCTAACAAAAAATCATTATATATTTCAGTAACAGAATCGGTTTTATTCACACTGTCCGTTTTATTAGGTTGCCTACAGGCAGCAAAAGACAGTAACAATACTCCGATCAATAACAAACATATCCCTTTTTTCATAGTAGTTCCCCCCTTTTATCGATTTCTATTTTTATTTAATCATAGCATTATATGAAGGTCAAGAAAAAATTGGAATATGCAATGGTTTTTTTGATTTAGGTTTTTTAACCCTGACGCTAATTGTCAGGGTTATTTTTTATACTATACTTGCAGCTGCGAAAATAATTCAATTCAAAGGAGAACCAAAATGCAGACAGCAATAATTATTATCAATTTGTTTTTATCGGTGATTGGCTTGGTGTGTATACATTTAAAAACTCATACCAAAGAGAAGCACATCGCAAACACAGTAAAACAGGTTGTTATTCCTGGTGCGACGGTAGGTACTTTAGCTTCGGTTTTGGTTATATCGCCAACTACATTTGCAAATGTTTTAACCGGGTTGCTTTTAGGTGTACTATGCGGTGAGCTTCTGTATATTCTTTATCTAATTGCTAAAAGCACATGGAAAGAGGAAAAAATAATTTCGTATTATGACGACGGCACACCGGCAAAATATTATATTACGGGTGATAAGCATCGCAACTTTCAGTATGTGAAGGATTTTTGCCGCGAGATGAATACCCGAAGGAAAGATGTATTAATCATTCTTGGCGATGCCGGTTTTAATTATTACGAGGATGTTCGGGACGATAAACTCAAAAAAGAAATTTCCGATCTAAACATTACTCTGTTTTGTATTCATGGTAATAAAGAAAACCGCCCGCAGAATATCAGCACCTACGGTATCAGAAGCTTTTGTGGCGGCAAGGTGTATTATGAACCAAAGTATCCTAATCTTTATTTTGCAATCGACGGCGAAATTTACAACTTCGAAGGTAAGAAATATATGGTGGTCGGCGGCGCTCATAGTGTGGATAAAATGCGCTGTCTGGAGGAAGACAAGCCATTTTGGGAAGATGAAATGCCTGATGATCAAACCAAAAAGAAAGTAGAAGCACGTTTAACGGAAGAAGGCAACTCAATTTACGGAATGATGACACATACGTGTCCTGTTGATTATTTGCCTACTGAAATGTTTGTATCTACAAAACAAAACGCCGAAGAATATCGGAAGCAGAAAAAGAAGAGAAAAAATAAAACAAACAAAAAGCAAAACAAGCTAACGTTTAAGCCTGATATCGATCGCTCTACCGAAGCGTGGCTTGGTGAAATCGAAAAGAAGATCGAATTCACAATCTGGTTTTGCGGACATTATCATATCGATAAAGAAATTGAAAAAGTGAACATGCTATATCACAGCATTAGACCGCTTCACTTAAATCAGTTTGGTGACAACAATGGTTGGTTGGAATGAATTCTTAAGTCCGATCGTTGTGTGCTTTGCGGCTGTTCTTATCGGAATGCTTGTTAGCAAAATAAAAGTTTGCAACATATCGCTTGGATTATCTGCAACATTAATCGTTTCTCTAATAACAGGTTATTTGTTGAATAGATATATCCCCTCTGTAATTAACAACACCTTTCGAATAAACCTTAATTTCCTTTCAAAAATAGGTGCTGCTGTATTTATATCGGTAATCGGTCTTATATCTGGGTCAACCTTGGATAAATACAACAGCAAAATTAGCATCATTTCGTTTGTTGTTGGTGTTATTATAGTTGTTGCAGGATTTTTATCTAATCTTTGCATACACATGTTTGATGCCTCGACGGACAAATCTTTAATGATGGGAATATTTTGTGGAGCTATGACGAGTACGCCAGCCTTATCTTCTATGTGCGAAAATTCCGCGATTGCTTCAGAACTTGTAACTCTTGGATACGGTATCGCGTATCCGTTTGGTGTTATAGGCGTTGTATTATTTGCTCAGTTTATATCCAAGGAAGATAGAATTGCACAACAAAAAGAACCAAAACCACCAGCCAATTCTACAGAAGCATTAATTATCATTGCGGTGGTAAGTATACTAGGGAATGTTTTGGGAGGAATAGAAATTCCATTCAGGCATATATCCTTGGGTGCAACAGGAGGCACATTAATTGCAGGTCTTTTAACTGGCATAGCAACAAATGTTTTCCTTACAAAATATGATGGCCTTATAAAAACACTAAGCATATATCGTGATTTGGGACTTGTTGCGTTTTTTATAGGAAATGGTATTATTGCAGGCGAACGACTAAACACAGTAATTCAAATGAAATGGTTTGCTTATGGTGCCATAATTACCACAACTTCTCTGCTGTGTGGTTACATCGTTCTAATAGCTCTTAAAAAATATGTTAAAGCAGATTCATTCGCTTTTATCATTTCCGGAGGAATGACAAGCACGCCTGCACTTGGCGCAGTATTGAGTAAACACCGAAATAGCGATTTTCTCAAATTCTATTCTTTGGCTTACCTGGGTGCGTTAATATGCATTATGCTTTTAAGCAAAAAATAAGACTGTTAAAAACAAAACAAATGACTCCGATAAATTATGGATAGTAGTAAACAATTTAAGTGATCAATTGATTTCGGAATGCTTTAAAAACGGAACAGCCGAAGAATAAATCTTCGGCTGTTTTCTTGTTTTAAAAATTTTTATGTGCTTTCTAGATTTTTTTCACATAATCCAAGGAAATCCAGCCGGCACCAGATTTGAGTTTGCCCCAAGTGATAGCACCTTGTCCACATTTTTCCTCAACGATTGTGTAGACCCCTCTGTCAACAATTCTTCCGTTTGTGGCATAGTTCGTTCCTGCACCCTTTCGAATATTAAGCGGGCTTGCTGTTACTTTTACAAGATAAGGTACATTTGATTTGTTAGCCGACTGCACGGTTCCTTGAGCAGAAGAAGTTGTCTCTAAAATCAAATATTTTTTATGTATTGGACTACAGATCGAATTCGTGCCATTCTCATTCTTATCAATAACAATTCGGTCCGTCTTTGAATTTCCTTTGACATACCATTTTTGTTTTTGTACCCAAGCTGGAACAGTTTTGCCATTATAATAAGTAGCACCTTCTTTTATAGATACTAAATCCCCGTCCTGAAATAACTGACTTGTCGCAGTAACTGCTTCTAAAACATTTTTCTTTTCGTTATCATTAGTTTTTAGAATTTTAGAAACAGTATGCCTAAAGTCATCCATTGTTTCGCCAAAGTTCTTCATCCAATGTTCGGGGTCTCCGTGGTTGCTGCCATATCCCTTTTTATGAGCTTCTTTATGGCTGACCACAGTATCCACCGATAGATTGTACTCCTTACAAAGATATGCTACATATTCCGCTGCAACTGAAAATGCTTTCTTATAATAGTCCTCATTGTGTAGATTATCTTCGCAAATTTCAAACTGAATATATGATGGAGAATCGTTATAACTACCCTTTGGACCTTTACCCACACCCCAACAGCAGATGTTTAAGGGCAATATTTCAGCAACCTTCACGTTGTCATCCTTATCATATCCAATAAAGGCGTGAACACAAACCCTATGCCCCTCAGGAGTTGCGGTATTCCAATGATTGTTATACTTGTTAATACCTACCCTTTCAGGGCAATCAACATACCTTTTGAGTGTAGGATTGTTAGCACCTGTAGAGTGAACAACAATCCCTGCTGGCTTCATTTTTTGGCCAGCGATATAACATAAGTTTTTTACTGCATAGGCTCGAATGATATCCATCTTTATTCCTCCTTCTTAGCTTGAATGTACAATTGGCTGGCATATACACTTGCTCCTGCAACTAAGACACCTTGTGTTATAGAAGTAAATACTGCATAAGCAGCTTCCTTTATAGAAGCAATGTTATTTGTTGCAACAGTCCAAATAGCAGATAATACAACCGCAGCGATCCCAATCACAAGAGGAATCCATTTGTCGGGCAGTTTGCTCTTTTTAAGTGCAATACCAATAAAATACAATACCGGAACTAAAATCAATAATTCTGCTTCAATATAATCTTGATAATTCATATAAGCTCACCTCTTAAGTCAATATATTTCCAATGATTGCAGATATTAAGCCTCCGGACAATGCAGCAATAATTGCAGTCACAATTTGCTGTACTCTCATCTTTGGCTGAGCTTCGATCGCATCAATCTTTTGTTCATGGCGCGTTAAGTGTTCGTTTGTATGTTTAAGTTCGGTGGCTAGTGTAACTAAAGTTTCATTCATAGAACGAATTTCGCTTTGTACTGCTTTAAGGCCAACAACATCCCTCTCAAGGGTTTTAATCTGTTGCTCATGCCGTTCTAAAACAATCTGTGTGTCTTCCATAAGATTTCTCCTTTCCTATAGTTTTTGGCTACATATATTATAAAACAAAACCCTGACAAACAATGTCACCGTTAAAAAATTAATATTAATACAAAAAGGATGGTTTGCTCTTATAACAATCGTCCTTTATAAGTTTTAAGGTTTTGTCGACACATAGAAGCGCCCCCATAAGCCCGCCTGCATCGATTATGAGGTGTAGTACTGTAGACATTATTGCATTGGCAGGCAGATTGATAACATAAATATGCTGTATAAAGATCCGGCCGTTACATTTATAGGTGGGTAAGGTGACGGAACATTTAACAAATATCCAATTCTAATATAACGCTCTTATAAGGTGGCTTAAAAACAAGAAACAGCAGCACTTGTGTGCTGCTGTTTTGCCCGGTAGGGATATGATGACTATTCAAGTAAAACAATTCTGTAAACCTTGACATATTTTATGCTTTGTGAGATAATGAACAAAAGTCACATTAAAAACTAAGGAATCGGCAGCAGGACACCGCAAAAATTGCTCCGTATCACCCTAAAACTGTGACCAACTTTTGACCAACGAAGCTTAAGTAAAACAAAATAACTGGTATAATAGCACCACATCTGCACTGCTAATATACCAGCAACCACCACATATCTACAAAGCCTAAAAACCGCCATCGAGTGGGAATAATGTTATCATATGTGATTCCAAAAATTACCTTCTTGTCCAATTGTGGGGATAAGAAGGTAATTTCTTAAAAACACAAGGAGGATGAATGCTGTGAAGAAATTAAACATTGCCGTGGTTGGTTTGGGAAGAATCGGATGGATGACACACGTACCGGAGATTCTTGCCCGTGACGACCGCTTTACGCTTGTTGCTGTGGCAGATGCCTCTGCTGAGCGCATAGAAGAAGCAAAGGAAAAATACGGTGTCAGCGGATATACCGATCCGGAACAGATGATTCTTACCCACAGGCCGGATGTTGTGGTGATTGCAACACCCACACATCTACATTATGACCACGCCTGCCTGGCTCTGAAAATGGGTTGTGATGTACTTCTGGAAAAGCCAATGGCGCCGGACTACGAAACCGCCTGCGCAATTGCGGAATGTGTGAAAGCAACCGGCAGAAAGCTGATGGTATATCAACCCCACAGAGCCTCTGCAGAATCCAATCAGCTGCTTTCTGTTATGCGCTCCGGCAAGCTTGGAAAGATATTTTCTATCTACGCAGCCCGCAGCGCGTACCGCCGCAGATCGGATTGGCAGGCCCTCCGGAAATTTGGCGGGGGTATGCTGAACAACTACGGACCCCATTACGTGGATACGATGCTTTATATGGTTAAGGAAAAGATTGCCCGTTGCTTCTGCACGGCAAATGTTGTGGTATCCGGCGGAGATGCAGAGGATGTTGTACGGATTCTGATGCAGACAGAAAGCGGTGTGACTCTGGATATTGATATTAACCAGGCCGCCGCATTGACCGGCCCTTCCTGGGTGATTTGCGGTGAATACGGTACGTTGCGCAGCGAAATCGGGCCAGACGGCAAGCTGCAATTCCGCCTTCGGTATTATGACCCCAATGCCATTCCAAAGATTCGGGCGTCCGATGCCCTGGCGGCAGAAAACAGAAGCTACAACAACGATGTGGTGATTCCTTGGATTGAGGATGTTGCGCCTTTGAACGGGCGCTTTGAAATACCCTTTTATGACAGGCTGTATGCTTATTTTGCTTTGGATCAGGAGCCGTTTGTGCCCATTGATGAGACACTGTATGTTATGAAGCTGCTCCGTGATTGCCGGGAAAGCGCTCAGCAAGGGCCGCAGTTTAAACTATAGCTTTGGGAGGACAGGATATGTTCGAAACCGGACTCGTTTCCGTTTCCTTTCGCCGGGAATCTCCGGAACGTATTCTCCGGGAGATGGCGGCAGTCGGTTTAAAATATATTGAATGGGGCAGCGATGTTCACGCGCCGTATGCGGATTTGGCGCGTCTGCAGGAAATTGTCGCTCTGCAGGAGCGCTACGGGATTACTTGCTGCTCTTATGGCACATATTTCCGTCTGTGTGTGACGCCCATTGCGGAGCTTCCCAAGTATATTGGCGCTGCGAAAATTCTCGGCACTACGATTTTGCGGCTTTGGGCGGGAGATAAGAGCCCCTGGCTGTGGACGCAAGAAGAAAAGGCCCGTTTGTTCGAACAGAGCCGCCAAGCTGCCCATATGGCAGAACAGGCCGGCGTGACCCTTTGTATGGAGTGCCACAGAAATACCTTTACAGAAACAAAGGAAGCCGCTCTGGAGCTGATGAAAGCCGTCAACTCGCCGGCATTTATGATGTATTGGCAGCCGCATCCCACCAACACACAGGATGAGAACGTAGCATACATCCGTGCTTTGCGGAATTATACCACCCATATCCATTCCTTTTACCGGAACGGAGAGGATAAGTATACCTTAGCCGGCGGTGTTGCGCAGTGGCAGGCGTATCTGCGTGCGTTTTCCGGCGACCACAAGGTTCTGCTGGAGTTTATGCCGGATGACCGTATTGAAAGCTTGCAGCGCGAAGCGGAAATCCTGAAGCAAATCCTTGCAGGCGTGTGACGGATACGCGGCCCATAAGAAAAAGCCAGCCCTCTGCGAATTTTCGCAGAGGGCTGGCTTTTGGGGTTTTGCTTTTTCTTTCATAGTATGCTATAATGACATTTAACAGAAAAAACAGGAAATCGCAGGTGGCAACTATGAAAATAACGAACACACAGGACGCCGGGCAGCTTGAAAAAAACAGGTGGCTGCCTAAGTCCTTGAAGATACTGGGAAAAGCCTTGCTGGTGCTGCTGGAAACGGTGGTAATGCTGGTAATCGTGCTGTACGGTGTGATGTATATTCTGGCAAAGGGCCCTTCTCCCACCGCCCGGGACATTTTCGTTCTGTCTGTGCGGGAGACCAGCGCCGTAGGCTTTCTGGCGGATATTTTCTTCACACCCGAGGAGATTGCCGCCATTGAGTCCAAGGAAGAAGAGGAGTACGTGGAAACGGACACCTCCCTCATCGTTATGCCCAACGCGCCTGACGGCGAGCAGACCGGTCCTGTGGCAGACAAATGGGGTCTTGTGGACGAGGACGGCAACGGCATCATTTTAGAAAAAATCAGCGGCGAGGGCTACAACGGCTTTATGATGGTGGTGCTCGACCCCTCCCGGGTCATTATGGGCAGCCAGCCGGAGCATTTCGGTGTCCGTGGCTTTACGGTTGCGGAAATGGCGGAGCATTTCGGCGCTGTGGCTGCCATCAACGCCAGCGGCTTTGTGGACTTGAACGGACAGGGTCGCGGCGAGACGCCGGATGCTCTGGTGGTCTACGAAGGACAGATTTACTATGAAGGCAGCGGTATCCAGGGCGGCTTCGTGGGCCTTGACCGCAACCACATTATGCACGTGGGCAAGCTGTACCCCAATGCCATTCGGGAGCGGGAAATTCAGTACGGCGTATCCTTCGGCCCGGTGCTGGTGTCCAACGGCGACATTGTCAAGCAGTCCAACAGCGGTGTCAATCCCCGCACCGCCATCGGTCAGCGCTCCGACGGCGCTATCCTTATGCTGGTCATCGACGGCCGCCAGCTGGTCAGCTTAGGCGCAACCTACACCGATTTGGCGGAAATTATGGTGGACTACGGCGCTGTAAACGCCTGCAACTTAGACGGCGGCTCTTCCTCGCTGATGTATTACAAGGGCGAGTATATCAACAACTGCGCCTCCGTCATCGGCATCCGACCTGTTCCCACCACATTCCTGGTGCTCCCGAAGGAGGATAGCAATGGTTAATTGTATCTTTAAAAAGCGGAGCTTTGCCCGGTTTATGGGGCTGTATGCCGCAATTTTTATGGGCGTTGCCGCGTTGGGCCTTATCCTGTTTTGGGGTTATATGGACGCCTACGAGGACTCCCGCACCAAACGCACCCTGGATACGTACATTGAAGGGCTGACACCTCAATATATATGCGACCGCTCCGGCGCGCTGATTGACAGCATTGACCACCGCCTGCAAAGCGAAGAAGACTGCAAAAAGGCAATCCTTAATTCCATCAGCGGCAAGATCACCTATGCCCGCAAGTCCTCTGAATGCACCGATAATCGTATGGTGTATGTGCTGCGCAACCGGGGTAAGACAATCGGCAAGGTGGAGCTGGTACCCCAGGGTAGAGCGCGGTACGGCTTTACCCCCTGGGCAATTGATAAGGACAGCTTTGACCTTTCCTGTCTGCTGGGCCAGAAGGCTGTCATCACTGTGGACCACACGATGCAGGTCTATGCCGGTGATGTGCTGCTGGACGAGAGCTATGTGACGGGAACTGTGCAGTACAAAGCCGTAAAAGACCTCTATGACGAGCTGACGCTCCCTTACAAAAAGACCTATACCGCCGGCCCGATTTTCGGCAAGATAGAGCTGCGGGCGGTGGACGCCAACGGCAAAACTGTGGCAAGCACCGCAGAGTCTGACTTAGACCCCTACTTAAACAACTGCACCGACTCGGTACATAAGGAGCTGGACACCTTTAACCAAGGCTTTATCAGCTGCTATGTGCGGTATCTGACCTCTCGCCTCGAGACCCGCGGACAGAATTTACAGCAGCTGAATCCCTATCTGATGCCCGGCAGCGACCTGAAAAACCGCATCAGCCAGGCCTTTGACGGACTGCAGTACGGTCAATCCAAGTCCGATACCCTTATCGGCTGCGCCTCCAATTACATTGTGGATTTGGGTGACGGAAAGTACCTGTGCGACGTGACCTACGAGGTGGACAGCTTAGGCCGCGACGGCAAGCTGCACCGCACCGTCAACAACGCCCGGCTCTTTGTTGTACGCACAGGCAGCGGACTGAAGGCAGAGCGTCTGCTTTCTTACTAAGGAGGTAATTATGACCGATTTAAGCAATATCGGCATTGTTCTGCCCTCGTTAGACCCGGACGAGAAGCTAAGCGCGGTCATCGACGGGCTTTTGGAATTGGGTTTTCGGGATATTCTGCTGATTAACGACGGCAGCAAGCCGGAAAATCTCCATTATTTTACCGACGCTGCCGCGGCGCACCCGGAAATTACCCTGCTGCACCACCAGGTCAACCGGGGAAAGGGCGCCGCGCTGAAGACCGCCTTTGATTATTTTCTGACCCACCGCCCGGAGGGTGTGGGTGTGGTGACCGTGGACGGTGACGGGCAGCACCATAAGCTGGATATTCTTGCCTGTGCAGAGGCGCTGGCAAGCAGCGGTGAGGTGGTGCTGGGCGCCCGGGATTTTGACCATCCGGACGTACCCCTGCGCAGCCGTTTCGGCAACAAGACCACCTGCGGTATCTTTAAGCTCTTCGTGGGTATGACTGTCTCGGACACCCAGACCGGACTGCGGGCCATCCCCCGCAGGGAGCTGCCCACGATGCTGACCATTGCCGGTGACCGCTTCGAGTATGAGACCAATATGCTCCTGATGCTGAAGCAAAAGAGCATTCCCTTCCGTGAGGTGAAAATCCGCACGGTGTACATCGAGGAGAACAAAAGCTCCCATTTCCGGGTCATCCGAGATTCCTGGCGCATCTACAAGCTGATTCTTGCCCATTTCTTCCGGTATACGCTGGTATCCCTCAGCAGCTCGGTGCTGGACGAGGGCTGCTATATTGCCTTTCTGTGGCTGCTGCGGGGGAGTTTGTCAGACCTTGCCCTCACCGCCGCCGCCACCGCCGGCGCAAGGGTGATTTCCAGTCTGTACCATTTCTTCTTAAATAAGGCGCTGGTGTTCCGCACCAATGTGTCCACCGGTGTTGCCTTTCTGCGCTACTATGCGCTGGCGCTGCCTATGCTTGTGCTGCAGGCGCTGCTGACCCACGGGGTATATGCCCTGTTTGGTATCTCCGAAGACGCCACCGGTCTGCGTGCGGTTATCTATGCGGTGGTGATGACGGTGCTGTATTTTATTAACTATGCGACCCAGCAGCGCTGGGTATTTCGGGAAAAGAGGGAGACAGAATGAATCTTTTCAGTCTTTTGGCAGAGGGCTTTGACCTGCCCATTCTGGATTGGATTGCCGCAAACCTTTGGTGTCCGTTTCTGGACGCGGTTATGCCGGTAGTCACCCTGCTGGGCGATGGTGGCATCTTCTGGATAGGGGTGGCCGTGGCGCTGCTGCTGTTTCCGAAAACCCGCCGGGCGGGTGCGGGTATGGGCATTGCGCTGCTATTGGGCCTGCTGTTGTGCAACCTGACCCTCAAGCCCCTGTGCCACAGACCCAGGCCCTATGACTATCAGTACGAAGTCTTTGGCAGGACAATCCCGTTGCTCATTGAGCGGCAGCACGATTTTTCCTTCCCCTCGGGGCATACCATCGCCTCTTTCGAGGGGGCGGGCGTCATATGGCTTAATAACAAAAAGTGGGGCATTGCCGCGTTGGCGCTGGCAAGCCTAATCGCCTTCTCCCGGCTGTATCTGTACGTCCACTATCCCACAGACGTGCTGGCATCTGTCGTTCTGGGCTTTGCCCTTGCCCTCTTAGGCAATTGGCTCTCCCGCCGAATCCCCGACCGATACCTGCTGCTGAACAAATAACATCGCCACCGGCTCTGCCGGTGGCTTTTTACTGCCTTGCAATTGGCGTGATTTTTTGCTATAATATGAGAAATTTCCGCCGTATGGGGGTGTTTGTATGAATATTATCATTGCCGGAGCCGGTAAGGTGGGCAAAGTTCTGGCACGCCAATTAAGCGCAGAAGGTCACGCGCTGACCGTTATCGACCAGAACAGTCAGGTGCTGGAAGGCACTGTGGTGCAGTACGACGCTCTGGGCGTCCACGGCAACTGCGCCTCCAAGGGCGTGCTTATGGATGCCGGCGTGCAGGATGCAGACCTGGTTATCGCCGCCACCGGCGCTGACGAGGTAAACCTGTTGTGCTGCTTAACTGCCCACGGCATCAATCCCAATATCCACACCATTGCCCGTATCCGTGACCCGGAGTACACCGAGCAGATTATGACCATGCGGGACACCTTCCCCCTGTCTATGACCGTCAATCCGGAAAAGCATGCGGCAATGGAAATTGAACGGCTGCTGAAATTCCCCGGCTTTCTCCGGCGGGAGTCCTTTGCCAAGGGCCGCGCCCAGATTGTGGAGCTGCGGATTGACGGCAAAAGCAAGCTGAAAAATGTTGCACTGATGGATATGTTCGGCGTGGTCAAGTGCCGGGTGCTGGTGTGCGCCGTTCTGCGGAACGGTCAGGCTATGACCCCCAGCGGTAACTTCGTACTGCAGGAGGGCGACCGGATTTTCGTCACCGCCCCCACCTCCGAGCTGGCAGTGCTGCTGAAAAATCTGGACATCGCAACCCGCCGGGTGCGCCGGGTGCTTCTGTGCGGCGGCGGACGGGTCAGCTATTACTTAGCCGGTCTTCTGGAAAAGGACGGCATTTCCGTGCAGCTGCTGGAAAAAGACCGGCAGCGGTGTCTTGCCCTGGCGGAAAGTCTGCCGGAGACCAACGTAATTCACGGCGACTGCAGCAGTCAGTCCGACTTAGAAAGTCAGGGCATTGACCGGTGCGACGCGGTGGTCGCACTGACCGGTCTGGATGAGACCAATATGATTGTATCCCTGTACGCAGCCAACCGGGGCGTTGCCCAGACGGTGACCAAGCTCAGCCGGGAGGAAAGCTTCAGCCTTGCCAACGCTATGGCGCTGGGTAGCGTCATCAGCCCCAAGGAGCTGTGCAGCAACGACATCGTCCGCTACGTTCGCGCTATGCAGAATCAGACCGGCGCTGCCGTGTCTGTCCACGCCATTGCCGACGGACAGGCAGAGGCGGTGGAATTTATCGTAGATGAAAGCACCCCCAACTGTGACGTACCTCTGAAGGAGCTGCGGCTGAAGCCGGACGTGCTGGTGGCAAGCATCACCCACGATGCCCAATCCCAGGTTCCCAACGGCGACTCCCGCTTCCTGCCCGGCGACCGAATGGTGGTGGTCACCGCCCGCCGGGGTATGCTGCAGCACCTTGGCGACATCTTCGCGTAAGCTGAGGGGAATCGCCTATGAATTTTAAGATGATGGGGCGGTTTATCGCCCAGATTGTCGCCATTGAAGCGGCTTTTATGGTGCCGGCGCTGGCAATCAGCATCGGCTACGCAGAAGCGCCCGCTGTGCAGGCATTCGCCATCACCATCGCCATTATGCTGGCGCTGGCGGGCATACTGTATGCCCTGTGCCGGGGTGCGAAACGGCTTTTTGGCGCCCGGGAGGGTCTTGCCTGTGTTTCCTTAAGCTGGATGGTAATGAGTCTGCTGGGCGCGCTGCCATTTGTGCTGTGCGGTCAGGTAAGCCATTACATAGACGCCCTGTTTGAAATCGTCTCCGGCTTTACCACCACCGGCTCGTCGGTGATTGCCGATGTGGAGAGCCTGTACCGGGGTATCCTTTACTGGCGCAGCTTCTCCCACTGGATTGGCGGTATGGGTGTGCTGGTGTTTTTGCTGGCAATCCTGCCCGCCGGCAACGGCGCAGGCTTTACGATGCACCTGCTGCGGGCGGAAAGCCCCGGCCCGGACGTGGGCAAGCTGGTGCCGAAAATGCGCCAGACCGCAACCATTTTGTACGTAATTTACATTGTGATGACCGTCATCAATGTGATTTTCCTGCTCTTTGGCAGAATGCACTGGCTGGACGCCCTGTGCACCGCCTTCGGTACGGCAGGCACCGGTGGCTTTGGAATCAGAAATGACTCCATAGCAAGCTATAGCCCCTACATACAAAATGTTTGTACCGTGTTCATGTTCCTGTTCGGCGTCAACTTCAGCTGCTATTATTTGCTGCTGCTGCGCCAGTTCCGGGGAGTGTTCCGGGATGAGGAACTAAAACTGTATTTTGGCATTGCGGCGGTCAGCACCGCGCTGATCGTGTTAAATATCCGGCCGCTGTATGATACTCTGGGTGAAACGGTCCGCCATGCGGCATTTCAGGTCAGTTCCATTATGACCACCACCGGCTTTGCCACCACGGATTTTGACCTGTGGCCCAGCTTTTCCAAGGGCATTTTGCTGATGCTCATGGTGGTGGGCGCCTGCGCCGGCTCTACCGGCGGCGGCATCAAGTGCGCAAGAGTTTTGATGCTCTTCAAGATCCTGCGCAGAAATATCCGCCGGATCCTGAACCCCCGGAAGGTCATGGTGGTGCGCGTCACCGGAAGAGCCGCCGACGAGCAGGTGCTGGACAACTGCAACGCGTATCTGGCGGCATATGTCATTATTATCATCGTGGCGTTTTTGCTCATCAGTTTGGACGGGTTTTCCGTCACCACCAATTTCTCCGCGGTGCTGGCTACTTTCAATAACATCGGCCCGGGCCTGGAGGCGGTGGGCCCCACCTGCAATTTCGGGGCGTACAGCGATTTTTCCAAGCTGGTGCTGACACTGTGCATGCTGGCAGGCAGACTGGAGATCTTCCCCATTCTTGCGCTGTTTTCCCGCGGCACATGGCTCAAACGATAACACACAAGCCGGCCTGGGCGAATTGCCTTGTCCGGCTCTT
>JAZTWB010000062.1:0-8998 GCA_045635645.1 Faecousia sp.
ATAGAAGGGCTGGGGGATTCTTAAGGGGAACGCGCCTCGAGCGGGAGCTCGAGCTTGCCCCTTAAGCCGGTTCTTTGGTAACTTTCTTGCCGGAACAAGAAAGTTACCCGCCGGAGGCAATCACTGCATAAAAGTCTACCAGTGTTAAATGTCAACAAATGAAGAAATTTTCGGGAAGGGGTTGCAAATTTTTTTGAATGTGGTATAATTTTAGCACTCGCAACAAAAGAGTGCCAAAGGAGGAAACGCTATGGCAAAGAAGAAATTTAAGGCGGAGTCCCAGCGACTGCTGGATTTGATGATAAACTCCATTTACACCCATCAGGAAATTTTCCTGCGGGAAATCCTGTCCAACGCCAGTGACGCCATCGACAAGCTGGCCTACACCGCGTTGACCGACGACAAGGTGGGCATTGCGCGGGACAAGTTTGCCATCACCATCACCCGGGCAAAGGGTGCCGGAATCCTTACGGTTTCCGACAACGGCATCGGTATGACCCGGGAGGAGATGGAGGAGAATTTGGGCACCATCTGCAAGTCCGGCTCTCTGGGCTTTAAGCAGCAGATGGAGAAGAATGAGGACATCGACATTATCGGTCAGTTTGGTGTTGGCTTCTATGCGGCCTTTATGGTGGCAAAGAAGGTGACGGTGATTTCCAGAAAGTATGGCGAGGATACTGCCTGGAAGTGGGTGTCCAACGGCGCAGACGGCTACGCCATTGAGGAGGCGCAGCGGGAGTACGCCGGTACTGACGTGATTATGGAGCTGAAAGCCGACACCGAGGACGAGAAGTACTCCCGTTTCTTAGAGGAGTATGAGATTCGTCAGCTGGTGAAGAAGTACTCCGACTATATCCGATACCCCATTCGTATGGAGGTGAGCAAGTCCCGCCAGAAGGAGGATTCTCCTGCCGACAGGCCGGAATACGAGAGCTATCTGGAGGAGGAAACCCTCAACTCGATGGTGCCTTTGTGGCAGAGAGCAAAAAAGGACGTGACCGAGGAGGAGTACACCCAGTTCTATCGGGAGAAATTCTTCGATTACACCCAGCCGCTGCGCACCATTCACACCAGCGCGGAGGGTACGGTTTCCTACAAGGCACTGCTGTATATTCCCCGGAAAGCGCCCTTTGATTTTTACACCAAAGACTATAAGCGGGGACTGCAGCTGTATTCTTCCGGCGTGATGATTATGGAAAGCTGCGAGGATTTGGTGCCGGAATATTTCCAGTTTGTCCGGGGCGTGGTGGACAGTCAGGATTTGTCGCTGAACATCAGCCGGGAAATGCTCCAGCACAACCGGCAGCTGACCGTTATCGCCAAGAACATTGAAAAGAAAATTAAGTCCGAGCTGAACAGCTTGCTGGAAAATGACCGGCAGGCTTACGAAGAATTTTTTGCCGCCTTCGGCCGTCAACTGAAGTACGGCGTGGTGATGGAGTACGGCGCCCACAAGGATGCCACCCAGGATTTGCTGCTGTTTTACTCCCACAAGGAGGGCAAACGGATTACCCTCAAGGAATATACCGAAGCAATGGCGGAGGGGCAGGAAAAGATTTACTACCTCTGTGGCGAAAGCGCAGACAGACTTGCCAAAATGCCCCAGGTGAAGCTGCTTGCCGACAAGGGCTACGACGTGTTGCTGCTGACTGATGAGATTGACGAGTTTGTAGCCCAGACCTTAATGCGTTACGCAGAGAAGGTTTTCTGCAATGCGGCAACCGAGGATTTGGGCTTACAGAGCGAGGAGGACAAGAAGGCACTGGAGGAGAAAGCCGAGCAGCTGCAGGGTCTTCTGACCTTTGTGAAGGAGACGCTGGGTGAGGCGGTGCAGGAAGTTAAGCTTTCCGGCTCTCTGGGCAGCGCACCGGTGATGGTGACGCCCGGCAGCGGTATGAGCTTTGAGATGGAGAAGTATATGCGCCGGATGAATCCCGACGTGCCGTTCCCCGCCCAGCGGATTCTGGAACTGAATCCGGAGCATCCGGCGGTGGCGGCAATGGAAAAGGCGATGGTGGGCGACACCCAAAAGGCAAAGGATTATGCCCGGTTGCTTCACGCCCAGGCGCTGCTTCTGGCAGATTTGCCCCTACCTGACCCCGTATCTTACACCGAGCTGGTCTGCAAGCTGATGAACTGACAAAAACCGCCCGACATTCCCTGTGTCGGGCGGTTTTTCTCGAAAAAAGGCTTGCTATTTTCGGCGGTATCTTATAAAATAAATAGAGTATTGTATTGAGGAAAAGAGGCGAAGACAGATGAAGCTTGGTTACGATAACGATAAATATATCCGTACCCAATCGGCTCACATTCGGGAGCGGATTGCCCAGTTCGGCGGCAAGCTGTATCTGGAGTTCGGCGGCAAGCTGTACGATGACCACCACGCATCCCGTGTTCTGCCCGGTTTTCAGCCGGACAGCAAGCTGCGGATGCTGCTGGAATTAAAGGAGCAGGTGGAGATGGTTATCGCCATCAACGCCGATGACATTGAAAAAAACAAAATCCGGGGCGATTTGGGCATTACCTATGACCGGGATGTGATTCGTCTGATTGACGTGTTCCGGGGCTTTGGACTGTACGTTTCCAGCGTGGTGCTGACCCGCTTCTCCGGTCAGAGTATGGCAAAGGCCTTTTCCGACCGCCTTGAGGCGATGGATATTAAGGTCTATCACCATTACGATATCCCCGGTTATCCCGCCAACATCGGCTACATCGTCAGCGATGAAGGTTACGGCAAAAACGACTTTATCGAGACCACCCGCTCTTTGGTGGTGGTGACGGCGCCCGGCCCCGGCAGCGGCAAGCTCGCCACCTGTATGAGCCAGCTTTATCACGAGCATAAGCGGGGCGTGCAGGCAGGCTATGCCAAGTTTGAGACCTTCCCTGTGTGGAATCTGCCGCTGAATCATCCGGTAAATCTGGCTTATGAGGCGGCTACCGCTGATTTGAGCGATGTGAATATGATTGACCCCTTCCATTTGGAGGCTTACGGGGAGACCACCGTGAATTACAATCGGGACGTGGAAGCGTTCCCTGTGCTGGTGGCGATGTTCCAGCGGATTTTGGGAGAATGTCCCTACAAATCCCCCACGGATATGGGCGTAAATATGGTGGGCAGCTGCATTACAGACGATGAGGTGTGCCGGGAAGCGTCCCGACAGGAGATTGTCCGCCGGTATTATGCCGCCTTGTGCGATGCGAAGCAGGGTAAGGCGGATCACAACCAAATCCTAAAGTTGGAACTTTTGATGAGCAAGGCGGATGTTACGGAAGATGCCCGCAAGGTGGTAGCACCGGCACTGAAAAAGGCAGAGCAGACGGGAAAACCCGCTGCGGCTATGGAGCTGCCCGACGGCACCGTCGTCACCGGCAAAACCTCCAGCCTGCTGGGTGCATCGTCAGCGTTGCTGCTCAATGCTCTGAAAGCCTTGGCGGGAATTGACGATGAACTGCATCTGATTGCCCCCGAGGTCATTGATCCCATTCAGCATTTGAAGGTGGACCATTTGGGCAACCGCAATCCTCGACTTCACACCGACGAGGTGCTGATTGCCCTGTCCATTTGCGCCGCCACCGACCCCAGAGCGGAGATGGCGATGGAGCAGCTGGGCAAGCTGCGGGGCTGCGAGGTCCATTCCTCGGTGATTCTTGCCCCTGTGGATGAGAAGATTTTCAAGCGGCTGGGTATAAATCTTACCTGCCAGCCCAGATACAAAGGATAGGAAAAGCCGCCAATTGTTTGGCGGCTTTTTTCGTAAGAGGATAAACTGAATATACAGTAGCGAAGGGGCATTGTACTTTCTCTCCGTTAAGAAGTGCGGTATGCCTCCGGCGGGTAACTTTCTTGTTCCGGCAAGAAAGTCACCAAAGAACCGGCTTAAGGGGCGCTACGAGCCAATCGCGCCCCCTTAAGAATCCCCCGCCGCTTTTTTGTTTCCGCTCAGTCTGATGGGGATTCTAAAGGGGAATGCGGTGTAAAAGTGTTATGCGGTAACGGTTTATCGCAACCCCTTTAGACGTCTGGGGAGTCCGAGGACCATACGGAAGGCCCTCGGCGGCTCTTTGCATACTTTCTCGCCGGAGAGAAAGTATGGTGTATTTGTTTTCAGAACAGTGTGTCGATGGAGGCGAAGCGGTAGCCGGCGTCTTCCCATTTGGTGAGCAGCTCGTCTAAGATTTCCGCGTTGGTGGCGGAGGTGGAGTGGAGCAGCACCACCGCGCCGTTGTGGACACGGGGCAGCAGCTTACTGAAGGCCTCCTCCCGGGTGGGCTGGGCATCGTTTTTCCAGTCCACATAGGCAAGACTCCAGAATACCGTCTTATACCCCAGCTCTTTTGCCATTTGCAGATTCTCCTGGCTGTAAATCCCCTGAGGTGGGCGGTAGTATTTGGGCAGCTCCTTGCCGGTGGTTTCCTTGAACAGCACCTCTAAATCCTGCAGCTCCTTGGTGAAGGCGTCCTTGTCCGAGAGCTTGCTCATATCAAAGTGGTGCATTGTGTGGTTGCCCACAATATGACCCTCGTCCACCATTCGCCGCACCAAATCCGCGTTCTTCTCTATGTAATTGCCCACCAGAAAGAAGGCGGCGGGCGCGTTGTGCTTTTTCAGCACGTCTAAAATCTTTTTCGTGCTGCCGTTTTCATAGCCGGAGTCAAAGGTGAGGTAGATGACCTTTTCATCGCTGTTGCCTAAATAGGCGGCATCGTACTGCTGCAGTTGCTTGACACCTGCGGGGGCGGTGGGCGGTTGTCCCTCGGTACGGAAGGACAGACCCCACGCGCCGGTCTCCAAGGTCAGTCCCCAGAACTGGGTGATTGACAGAATCACCGCCGCGCAAACCGCTCCCAATGCAATCCATAAATCTTTTTTCCCCATAGAGCATCCCTCCTGGGACAGTCTATGGGGAAATTTTCCTTAATATACGAAGGGCTTGAGTTTTTGGCTCAGCCGGTGGGCAAGCAGCAGTTTGCAGGCGTCCGGCAGCAGATAGGGCAGGACGCATTTTAAAAGGATAAAACCAAGCGTGGCGGCGCTGCCGCTTTCTATATATACAATATAATACCATATACTTCCGAAGCAGTAGCAGAGAATTTGCCCGGCTGCCATAGCGGGTAGGGGATACTTAGGAAACAGGGAAGTGAGCAGCCAGTAGACAAGGGCGCAGATAAGAAAACCGGTGAGGTAACCGCCGGTGGTACCCAATAACACACCCATTCCGCCCCGGAAACCGGAAAACACCGGCAGTCCCACAGCGCCCAGCGCCAGATACACGAAAACGGAGATGCTGCCCCGTTTGCCGCCCAGCACCCCAAGGCACAGGAAGACACCAAAGGTTTGCAGCGTAATTGCTACGTCGCCCACAGGCAGGTAAATCCACGCGCACAGGGCAAGCAGCGCGGAGAACATTCCGCACAGTGCCATATTTTTTATCTTCATACGAAACGCCTCCTTTTCTGCCGATTAGCATACCAAACGACAGCGGAAAAGTCAAATTGTTTTCTGTGGCTTTACATCAAAGGAAAGTGGTGGTACAATGGAACAAATTTGGTTTTATAAGGAGAGAAAAGCCATGGGAACACTGATAAATGCCCTGCTGATTGTCTTGGGCGGAATTATCGGATTGCTGTTTAAGAAGGCGGTAAGCAGCCAGATGGAGTTTTCCATTCACAAGGCCACCGGCGTGGCGGTGCTGGTCATCGGTATCTGCGGCGTGCTGTCTGCGATGCTGACTTCCGGCGCCGACGGAAAAATTTCCAGCGGCGGCGAGCTGATTCTGGTTATCAGCCTTGCTCTGGGAACGTTTATCGGAGAATTGCTGAAGCTGGAGGACAGGCTGAACCGGGGTTGCAAATGGATTGAGAGCAAGTTTAAGATGTCCGGGTTTGCGTCGGGATTTATTACATCTACGATGATTTACTGCGTGGGCGCAATGGCAATTGTGGGCGCCATCAACGACGGTCTGCTGGGCGACAGCAGCACCCTGGTCACCAAGGGCATTATTGACGGAATTACATCGGTGGTGCTGGCGGCATCGCTGGGTTACGGCGTGCTGTTTTCTGCCATTCCCATCATTATATATCAAGGCGCGATTACCCTCCTTGCCGGACAGCTGGAGGGGGTGTTGGCAGGAGAGCTGCTGAATAACATCTGTATGGTAGGCTACGCCCTTGTGATGTGCATCGGCATCAACTTCCTGTATAACGGCGAAAAGAAGATCAGAACGGTGAATATGCTGCCGGCGCTGCTGGTGCCTGTGGGGTATGAAATCATAGAAAAGCTTATTGGCTAAAGCGCCAAAAAACAATCAAAAAATTTGTGATTTTTTCCAAAAAAGATGTTGACAAGAGGCAGTTTTGATGGTATCATAATCGGGCACGCATAGGGATACTATGCTTTGTGCACTGCGATGATGCAGGAGATTGCGCCTAATAAGCGGTAACTTCTGCGGAGTATGTCCGGTCATCGGGCGGCTGAACTGCTTCTGTTTGCGCGCGTATATCGCTGCGACAGGAAAGAGGTCGGCCTTGCGTCGGCCATTTTTCTTGGCTCAGAGTGATACGCACGGTTGCGTTAACAGGAAAGTTCACCGTACCCAGCCACCAAGCAAACTGAGTACGAAATTCAAGGAGGAAACTAAACCATGGCAAATCAAGAAATGATCCGCATTCGACTGAAGGCTTACGACCATCAGCTCATCGACGCCAGCGCTGCAAAGATTGTTGATACCGCAAAGCGCAACGGTGCTGCTGTGTCCGGCCCCATCCCCCTGCCCACCAAGAAGGAAGTCGTTACCATCCTTCGCGCTGTTCACAAGTATAAGGACAGCCGTGAGCAGTTTGAGCGCAGAACCCATAAGAGACTGATCGATATCCTCAACCCCAACCAGAAGACCGTCGAGGCTCTGATGAGCCTGGATCTTCCCGCTGGCGTTGAGATAGAGATAAAGCTGTAATCCTTATACATTATAATATAAGGATTCACCGCTGCCCGCACTGAAAAGCATCGGGCGACGGGTCATGTTGGCAAAGAGTTCCCAATGCTCCGCGTCAACCAATAACCTAATAAAGGAGAAAACCAAAATGCAAAAAGCAATCATCGGCAAGAAAGTGGGCATGACCCAGATCTTCGATGAGACCGGCAAGGTAATCCCTGTTACCGTTGTGGAAGCAGGCCCCTGCACCGTTACTCAGAAGAAGACCATCGAAACCGACGGCTACGAGGCCGTACAGCTGGGCTTTGAGTCCATCAAGGAATCCAAGCTCACCAAGCCCGAGGCAGGCCATCTGAAGAAGGCCGGCGTTGAGGCTGTTAAGTATCTGAAGGAGTTCCGTCTGGAAGGCGCTGCCGGCATGAATGTTGGCGACGTTGTTAAGGCTGACACCTTCGCAGCAGGCGACTGGATCGACGTGACCGGTATTTCCAAGGGCCACGGCTACCAGGGCGTTATCAAGCGTCACGGCGCACACCGCACCGATATGACTCACGGTGGCGGTCCTGTTCACCGTCACGCAGGTTCTATGGGCGCTTCCTCTCATCAGTCCCGTATCTTCCCCGGCAAGATCGGTGCAGGTCAGATGGGCAATGAGCAGGTCACCATTGAGAACCTGGAAATCGTTAAGGTAGATGCAGAGCTGAATATGATCGTTATCCGCGGCGCCATCCCCGGCCCCAAGGGCGGTCTGGTCTATATCCGCAATACTGTGAAGACCCACAAGGTCAAGCAGGCCGGTGCAGACATCAGCAAGAACCCGCAGAAGGCTTCCGGCAGAAATCCCCAGAAGGCTTCCGCAAGAGGCTAAGGAAAGGAGACCGTAAATCATGCTTAAGACAAATGTTTACAATATGTCCGGCGAGCTGGTTGGCGAAGTCGAATTGTCCGAAGCTGTGTTCGGCATTACTCCCAACCAGTCCGTGGTTCACGACGTTGTCAAGAACCACCTGGCTAACCTGCGTCAGGGCACTCAGTCCGCTCTGACCCGCGCTGAAGTTTCCGGCGGTGGCCGCAAGCCTTGGCGTCAGAAGGGCACCGGCCGTGCCCGTCAGGGTTCTACCCGTGCTCCCCAGTGGACCCACGGCGGTATCGCGTTCGCTCCCAAGCCCCGCGATTACAGCTACACCCTGAACAAGAAGGCCAAGCGTCTGGCTCTGAAGTCTGCGCTGAGCGCAAAGGCTGCCGAGGCTGCAATCGTAGTCATCGACGAAATCAAGATGGACGCTCCCAAGACCAAGGAATTCGCCGCTTTCCTGAACGCCGTTGGCGTACAGGGCAAGGCTCTGGTTGTGACTGCCGCTGCTGATACCAACGTTATCAAGTCCGGCCGCAACATCCCCGGCTGCGAGGTTACCTTCGCAAACCTGCTGAACGTTTACGATGTTGTAAACGCCAAGAAGCTGGTTGTTGACAAGGCTGCCCTCCAGAAGATCGAGGAGGTATTCGCATAATGAACGTTTACGATATTATTATCAAGCCGGTTATCACCGAGCAATCTATGGCTGACGTTGCCGACAAGAAGTACGTCTTCCAGGTCGCAATCAACGCCAACAAGACCGAAATCAAGGCTGCTGTCGAAGAGATCTTCGGCGTGAAGGTTGCCAAGGTCAACACCATCCGTATGCAGGGTAAGGTAAAGCGCACCGGTGCTTATCCCGCCGGCCGCCGCGCTGCCTACAAGAAGGCTATCGTTACTCTGACCGCTGATTCCAAGACCATCGAGTTCTTCGAGGGTATGGTCTAAACCAATCTCAATAAAGGAGCGAAACGCAAATGGCTATTAAAACATTTAAGCCTTACACCCCGTCCAGAAGAAATATGACTGTTTCTGCTTTCGACGGTGTTGACAAGAAGGCAAAACCTGAGCGTAGCTTGGTTGAGACCCTGAAGAAGAACGCCGGTCGCAACAGCTATGGTCACATCACCGTCCGTCATCGTGGCGGCGGCAACAAGCGTAAGTATCGTATCATCGACTTCAAGCGTCAGAAGCTGGATATGGAAGCTAC
>JAZTWB010000063.1:0-9487 GCA_045635645.1 Faecousia sp.
GTTCCAGAACTTCTCGAAGCCGATGTCGGCAGCGAAGCCGGACTCGGTGACGTGGTAGTCAAACAGCTTCAGAGCCAGACGGTCGGAAATAACGGAGGACTGGCCGATGGCGATGTTGGCAAAAGGACCGGCGTGGATCAGAACGGGCTGATGCTCCACGGAGTAGCACATGGTGGGGTTGATGGCGTTACGCATCCAGGCGGTCATTGCGCCGGCAACGTCCAGATCCTCACAGGTAACAGGCTCGCCGCTGCGGGAGTAAGCCACAACGATCTTGCCGATACGCTCGCGCAGATCCTTCAAATCCTTGGCAACAGCCAGGATAGCCATCAGCTCGGAGCCAACGGCGATGCCGAACTTGGACTCCATCATAAAGCCGTCCAGGCGGCCGCCGATGCCGATGATGATGTTACGCAGGGACTGTGCGCAGAAGTCGATGATCCAGCCCATCTCCACGCGCTTGGGGTCGATGTCCAGTCTCTTCAGACCCTTCTTAGCCAGCCACTCGTCGTCGTTGTTGCGCTCGTGCTGCATACGGGCGGTCAGAGCAACCATAGCCAGGTTGTGAGCGTTCATAATGTCGTTGATGTCGCCGGTCAGTCCCAGAGAGAACTCGGTCATGGGCATCAGCAGGGCGTTACCGCCGCCGGCTGCAGTACCCTTAACGTTCATGGTGGGGCCGCCGGGGGGCTGACGCAGTGCGCCGCCGGCGTTCTTGCCGATATAACCCAGACCTTCAATCAGGCCCAGAGAAACAGTGGACTTGCCTTCACCGAAGGGAGTGGGGGTCACAGCGGTGACCTCGATGAACTTGCCGTCGGGCTTGTCGGCCAGACGCTTCATAACCTTGATGAAGTCGATCTTGGGGGTCTTGCCGTAGGGGATGATTTCGTCCTCCAGCAGGCCCAGCTTCTGGCGGAAGAAATCCACGGAGGGCAGAGTCTTTTCTGCCTCTTCTGCGATCTGCCAGTCAGCAAACTTGGTGGGGTCGAGCTTTACAATGCCCTTCTCGTCCACATATTTGCCGTTTTCGTCATAGATGATTGCCATAATATGTATCCTCCTTAATTGTGGTGCTTTTCAGCACATTATTAACTTATTTATACCTCCGTCACGTCAGCGGCGGCCCGAATGAGCGCCATGACTTTGCCGGTGAGTACACTACGCATAACCGCTTTTTCAAACTCCGCATCGTAGAACTCTTTGACCTGCTCTACGGTGACGTTGTTGTTGCGGCAGATAACGGCGATGGCCTCGCCCAATTCTTCCTGTGTGGCTTCCAGCTTTTCAAGCTCTACAATTTTATCCACAGCGGCCATATTCTTCAGGGCGGCTTCCGCGGCGGGATAGGCATCCTTTCGCAGGTCCTCCTCGGTGGTGTTCATAAACTGGCAGTACATTTTCAGGTCCAGTCCCTGTTGGGCAAGCTGGGCTTCCAGATTCTGTAGCTGCTCCTGCACCGCGGTCTCCAGCTCCTGGGGGTCTACGGTGTAGTCAAGGGTTGCGGCGGCCTGACGCAGCAGTCTGTCCTGCAAATCCATCTCGCCCCGCTGGTCGGTAAATTCCTGCATACTCTTTTGCAGCTGCTCCTTCATTTCCTCAAAGGTGTAGCAGCCGCCCACCTCCTGGGCGAACACATCGTCCAGCTCGTAGGGGGTCTTAACCCGGATTTCGTGAATGGTGCAGCGGAACTCTGCCTTCTTGCCGGCAAGCTCCGGTGCGTGATACTCGGCAGGGAAGGTGACCTCCACCAGAACAGGCTCTTCACACACCTTATCCAGCAGCTGCTCCTCAAAGCCGGGAATAAACATTCCGCTGCCAAGAATCAACGTCTGGTTTTCGGCGGTGCCGCCGGGGAACTGCACCCCGTCGCAGTAGCCTGCGTAGTCCAGCACGATTTCGTCGCCGGCTTGGGTGGGGCGGTCCTTCACCACCGCAATGCGGGGGTTTTGCATTTGCAGACGCTCAATCTGCTTATCCACCTCGGCGTCGGTTACGGTGTGCTTGTTCAGTTGGGCCTTGAGCCCCTTGTAAGTAAATGCCATTGTGTTTCTCCTTTTGCCTATGCAAGCTTTTTTCATAAAAAAGTGCCTGCAACCAGGCGGTTTCGGAAAAAGTTTTCCGCGAACAACCAGATTATACATTTTCTACTTGCAAAAACCAATATAGTTATGATATTTTATTTATAGTTTTTATCTATAGATTTTTGAGGTGTTTATATGAACTACAATTATCTGCGTTATTTCTCGGTGCTGGCGCAAGTGGAGCATTACACGCTGGCTGCTGCCCGGTTGGGTATATCCCAGCCGTCTTTGAGCAGCGCCATTCGCCATTTGGAAGAAGAGCTGGGCGATGTGCGGCTGTTTGAAAAGGTTGGCCGGAATATCCGGCTGACAGAAGAGGGTCGCTTTTTCCAGGAAAGGGTCAACACCGCCCTGCAGGAGCTGAACCTGGCCTCCCAGACCCTGCGGGAGAGTAAAATCAGCGCTCCGGTGATTATCCGTATGGGTGTGGTCTCCGGTGCGCTGGAAAAGCCGGTGGCGAAGGAGGTTATGGCGCACATCCTGCAAAACGAACGAATCCGTTTCCGGATTACGGAAAGCTCTGCCGAGGAGCTGATGGATATGGTCCGTGAGGAAAAGCTGGATATGGCCATTGTGGACGCAGCCGATCGGGACAGAAGTTTGCATTTCCGGAAGCTGGGCGAGCGGAATTTCTGCGTGGCGCTGCCAACAGAGCACCCATTGGCAATCCAGGACCATCTGGTGCCTCAGCAGATTGCCCGGGAAAAGCAGATTGTTTTTAACTATGATATTGAAAACAGCTTTGAGCAGTGGGCCAGCGGCACGTCCGAAGCGGAAAATATTGTTTGCACCGTGAACACGGCGCAGACTGCCCTGGCCTTGGTGGAGGAGGGCGTGGGCGTGTGTGTGCTGTCTGAGGAGTGCGCCATCCCCCGGCCGGGTGTCAGCTATGTGCCTATTTGGAATTGGCACCAGGCGCTGTATATGTGTATCCTCTACGACAAATGGCTGGAGCCGATGATATGGGATTTCGTGGAGACCCTTGTCCGCAGGCTTCGCGCCCAGGAGGAAGCAAAAAATAACGAATAAAAGGGCAGCACTCCCTTGAGTGCTGCCTTTTTATCAGTTGTTTTGTAATTCTAACCAGCCCAAAAGCTCGTACGTCCAGTTACAGGTGTGGGGTACGTCCTTGGCAAGGCCCAGTCCGTGACGGCCTTCGGGGTAGATGTGCACCTCGGCGCTGACACCCACCTGCCGCAGGCGGGTGGCGTATTGCAATGTGTTAATCACGTTGACACCGGCATCGGCAAAGGTGTGCCACATAAAGGCCTTGGGGGCGGAGCTGTCGGCAATCAGGTTGGGGCTTAAGGCATCGCCCAGCTCCTCCCGGCGATCGTCCAGAAGGAATTTGCCCGAGCCGTAGTGGGCGATTTCTTTGTCCAGCAGGGAGATGACCGGGTAGCACAGAATCTGTGCGTTGGGAATGAAGTTCTCCCGGTCGATTTCGTCCATACCCTCGAAATCAATGGGGTGATGGTAAGTAGAGGTCAGCGCGGTCAGGTGGCCGCCGGCAGAGGAGCCCATAAGGAAGACCTTGTTCTTGTCAATGCCGAATTCCTCGCTGTAGTAGCGTACGTAGCGCAGTGCACGTCTGGCGTCCAGCAGAGGCAGGGGGAACCGGTGGGGGTTGACCCGGTACTGACACACAAAGGCGGCGATGCCGTGCTCATTGAAAAATTCTGCATAGCCCTGGCCTTCGTGGGGTGCGCGGCTTGAGTAGCCGCCGCCGGGCAGAATTACAACAGCGAAATTACTGGTTTGCTTTTCGGGCAGGTATATGTCCAGGACAGGAACTTCCTCACACATACCCGGGGTGTTTTCCCAGAGATTTACGGTTTTTACAAACATAACAATACTCCCTTTATTTAATATAGTATAGCCGCTTGGCGTTTTCTGTGGTAACTGCGATGATTTCTTCAGTGGAAAGATTCCGGATCTCCGCAAGCTTTTCCGCCATTTTAATAAGGTAGCCCGGGTCGTTGCGCTTGCCCCGGTAGGGCTCCGGCGCCATAAAGGGGCAGTCGGTTTCCAGCACAATACGCTCGAGTGGGATGCTGGCAGCTGTCTCCACCGCCTTGCGGGCGTTCTTGAAGGTCAGCACACCGGTAAAGCCGATATACCAGCCCAGTTTCACCAACTGCCGCGCCATTTCCGCAGAGCCGGAGTAGCAGTGGAACACACCTGTGACGGTGGGAAATTCCTTTACAATCCGCATACCGTCGTCGTGGGCCTCCCGCTCGTGGATAATCACCGGCATATTTAGCTCCTTTGCCAGCGCCATCTGCATACGAAAAGCGTTCTTTTGAATTTCCCGGGGGATATCTTCATAGTAGTAATCAAGACCGATTTCACCGATGGCTTTCACTTTTTCGTGGCGGCACAGCTGGCGGTAAATGGCGATGACTTCTTCGTTTACCTCGTCCGCAGAGTCCGGGTGGGAGCCGACAGAGGCGTACAGCCAGGGGTAATGCTCCGCCATTTGGATAATATCCCTGGAGCTTTGCAGGCTGCAGCCGGCATTCATTACGTAGCCGATACCTTTATCGGCAAGACCGGCCATAAGAGCTTCTCTGTCCGGGTCAAAGGCGGGATCATTCAAATGTGCGTGGGTGTCGAATAGCATAGGGTTACTCCTTTGTCAGTCCTGCTCAATGACGGCCACCAGACAGCCGTCAAGCTCCTGCACACGGGGGTCGTCCAGTGAAAAGTCCGTATGGTTGGGATAAACCCGCAGACCCTCGCCGGTACACTTGCCGGCGGCTTCCTTCAGTACCCAAAAGGTGAGCAGAGCGCGGTTGGGGTCTGCTGACAGGCGGTACTGGGATAGCTCCGTGGGGGAGAGTATTTTCTCCGCAAGGGCGGGGTTTATCTGCCGGTCGGTTTCCTCTGCGTCGATGCCTACAGGCTTGTCAGACAACGCGCAAAAGGCGTAATGCTTGGTGTGGGAGATGGAAAAGTGCAGGGGGCAGTCCACAAAATAGGGTTTTCCCAGCGGGGTACGGGCAATTTCGGGAAGGGGACTTCCGTACAGGGTTTCCAGAAGCTGCAGACCCACCTCGTGGCCGCTTCTCAGGCCCAGCGGGGCAGATAAAATGCGCATACGACACCCCCTTTTTTACAGTAATTACAGTATACCACGGGTATCTTTTTTGTCAATAGCGCATAGGGTGTACAAACAAGGAGGGGATTGCTATGACCGAACAGAGTCTGTCCCACAGGCTTACGCTCAATGAACGCAGGCAGCTGACCGTCACCGGCGTGACGGAGGTGGTCAGCTTTGATGAAACAGCGGTGATTGCCCGCACGGAGCTGGGCACACTGGTGGTGCAGGGGAAGGATTTGCAGCTGAAGACCCTGCTTCCCGAGGGTGGACAGGTAGCGGTGGAGGGGAGCATTTCCGCGCTGCTGTATGAAGAGCCGCGGCCTGCCGGGTCGCTGTGGCGGCGGTTGATGGGATGAGCCGTCCGGAGACTGTTTTTCTGCGGTTTGTCACGGGGCTGGTGCTGGGCGCGGGGTTGGGCATTTTTTACGGCTTTCTGCGTCCGGTCAGACGGGGACGGGCTGTGTTTTCGGACCTTATCTTCGTTGCGGCAGCCGGGTGGGTGTATTTGTACTACGGCTTTGCCATCTGCCGGGGAGATTTGCGTATGGGCTATCTGGCGGCGCCTGTGGCCGGCGCAATCCTCTGGGACAGAAGTGTGGGCAGGTGGCTGATGCCCATTTTTGCGGGATTTTGGCAAGAAATCGCTAAAATCCTCCGTCCGGTGAAGAAAATTTGTAAAAAAATCAGAAAATTCGCAAAATTTCTCTTTGCAAGCGGGAAAAAATGGAGTACAATAAAACTGAAAAAGCGCAAACTGCGGAAAGGAGCGGTATATGAAAAGGAATCCCTTTGGTCATATCCGGCTGATTTATCGCCGCAGCTCTATGCTGGTCAAGTGCGTGGTGCTGGTGACGGTGCTGCTGTCTACGGCGGCGCTTTTGGCGCTGCGGATTTCCATTCAGTCCCAGCAGAGCCAGCAGCAGGATCTGCAGCAGCAGGCCGCCAAGCTGGAGCAGGAAAACCGCGCCCTTACAAAAAGCATCGCCCAGCTGGGCACCGTAGAAAGCATCAAGCGCATCGCAACGCTGGAGCTGGGTCTGGTAGACCCTGACAGCCAGTTTTTTACCCCGAGCAATTAATTTGGAGGAAGCAGGAAAAGTATGGAGTTAACCGTTGGTGCAGTTTTGGAAGGAAAGGTAAAGTCGATTACCAATTTCGGCGCATTTGTGTCCCTGCCGGAGAACAAGACCGGTCTGGTACATATCTCGGAGGTGTCCAACACCTACGTCAGCGATATCCGTCAGCATTTGACGGAGGGACAGGACGTGAAGGTTGTGGTCATCGGCGTTGAGGCGGGAAAGGTCAACCTGTCCATCAAGCGTCTGGAGGAAAGACCCCAACGGGAACAAAGACCTGCCAGACGGGAGAATTTCCGTCCCGCGCCCCCTCCCGCTGCGCCGAAAACCGCAGACCAGCTGTTCGAGGAGAAGCTCAAGCAGTTTATGAGCGAATCCGACAGCAAAATCTCTTCCCTCCGGCAGTATTCCGATCATCGGAGTAAAAGCCGCAGAAGATAAAAGAAAAAATGTAGGGGAGGGTCGTTGACCCTCCCGCTTTTTGGAGGTTACTATGGCGACAGTTGTAATCACCGGCGGCAGCCGGGGTATTGGCGCTGAGGCTGTGCGGCAGTTTTCCACACGGGGCGATAGGGTATATTTTCTCTATGAAAAGGAACACGAAAAGGCAGAGGCTGTGGCAAGGCAGACCGGCGCAACGGCCATTTGCTGTGACGTGGCAGACGGGCAGGCTGTGCAGGCGGCGTTTGCACAGATTCCCGATGTGGACATTCTTGTCTGCAATGCAGGTGTTTGCTACAGCGGTCTTATGAGCCAGATGGACGAGCGTCAGTGGGACAGGCTGTTTGATGTGAATGTCAAAGGCATTTACCACTGTGTAAACGGGGCTATGCCGTATTTTCTGAAAAAGCAGGCAGGCTGCGTCATCACGGTCAGCTCTATGTGGGGACAGGTGGGCGCTTCCTGTGAGGTGGCATACTCTGCAACCAAGGGCGCGGTGATTGCTATGACCAAGGCTCTGGCCCAGGAGTTAGGACCTGCCGGCGTGCGGGTCAACTGCATTGCCCCCGGTGTGATTGAGACGGATATGTGCGCCAACGTGTCGGCGGAAACAATGGAGTCGCTGAAGGAAGAGAGTCTGGTGGGTCGCAACGGCACGCCGGCAGATGTCGCTAAGGCGATGGTATATCTGGCGGAGGCGGATTTTGTGACCGGACAGGTGCTGCCGGTCAACGGCGGCTTTGTGCTGTAGGAGGAGAAAAGTATGAAAATAGCAATTGGCGCCGACCACGGCGCATTGGAACTGAAGAATGCACTGGTTTCCCGTCTGGAAAAGCAGGGATATGAAGTGAAGGACTTCGGAACGTACACAGCCGACAGCTGTGATTATCCGGATTTTGCAGAGCCGGCAGCCCGGGCGGTTGCCTCCGGCCAGTGCGATAAGGGTATCGTGATTTGCACCACCGGCATCGGTGTGTCCATCGTGGCAAACAAGGTCAAGGGTATTCGCTGCGCGCTATTGTCGGATGTGGTCAGCGCCCGTATGACCCGCGCCCACAACGACACCAATATGATGGCGATGGGCGCAGGTGTTGTGGGAGAGAGTCTGGCTTTTGAAATTGTGGACACGTGGCTGAGTACGGAGTTTTCCGGCGAGGCCCGCCACCAGCGGAGAATCGACAAAATAACCGCTTTGGAAGAATAAAAAGGACGTGCTGTTGCACGTCCTTTTCTTATAGGTTATGTGTTTCCTTCTTCTTAATGTCGTAGCGAATGATGCCGATAATAATGGAGGTCAAGGCGATACATTCCATAAGAATAGAGGGATAGGCGTGGTATACCCAGTTATACACAATCCAGCAGGGACTCACAAAAAGGGAGATGAGTCGAATCTTTGCCGGCTGCTTCATACTCAGCGCCAGCAGGGACAGGCAGCTTGCCAGAATTGCCAGCAGGGAGAATATATCCGCCCAGGTCAGAATGCCTGCAACCAGCATAGCGGCAAGGAATACCATCCGCCAAACCGGCAGGGAGATGCCCAGCACCGCGCCGCCCTTGGAGAAAATCATCTTGCCGGCGAAGGACAAAAGGTCTAAGCAGGCACCCTCGTAAGCTCCCAGCAAAAACAAATAAACGGAAGACACCAGCGTCGCAGTGGCTTGCCACAGCAGAATGCCAAGGCGTTTTTTCTGCTGAAAGGAGATGGCTGAGCAAATCAGCGCAATCCAGCCAACACTTTGCACAAGAATGTCTTTCATAGGTGTTACCCCTCTTCTACAACGATTTCCTTTAATTTCAGTCCGGGGTTGCGCTTGCAGGTGAAGTCAATGGCCCAGTAGCTGGAGAAAATCAGAAGATTCCGTCCGCGATAGTCTTCCAAAAGCTCCGCGTCGCTGCCCAAATTCAAGTCGGACAGGTCACCGGGGTAGCTGTCGATCAGACGGATTTCCTCGTAGGGGAGCATATCCATACGCAGATCCACGCCGTACTCATTCTTCATTCGGTACTGGAACACGTCAAACTGCAGTGTGCCCACAACGCCCACGATAACCTCTTCCATACCGGAGCCGGGAACCTTGAAAATCTGGATTGCGCCCTCCTGGGCAATCTGCTCCGTTCCCTTGACAAACTGCTTGCGCTTCATAGAATCCTTTGCAGACACCCGGCAGAAATGCTCGGGGGCGAAGGTGGGGATACCGGAGTAGAGGAATTTCTTGCCCGGGACGGTGATGGTGTCACCGATGGAGAAAATGCCCGGGTCGAACACGCCGATTACGTCGCCGGCGTAGGCCTCTTCCACGATTTCCCGCTCCGCAGCCATCAGCTGCTGGGGCTGGGACAGGCGCATTTTTCTGCTGCCCTGCATATGGTAGTATTCGGTGTCTCTCTGGAATTTGCCGGAGCAGATGCGCATAAAGGCAAGTCTGTCCCGGTGGGCCTTGTTCATATTGGCCTGAATCTTGAAAACAAAGGCGGAGAAGTCCGGACTGAACGCATCCACCTCGCCGCAGTCCGCCACCCGGGACAGGGGAGGGGGTGTCAGCTTCAAAAAGTGCCCCAGAAACGGCTCAATACCGAAATTGGTCAGCGCAGAGCCGAAGAACACGGGGGAGAGCTGACCCTTGCGTACCGCTTCAAAATCCATTTCCCGACCGGCAGACAGCAGCTCCACATCGTCGATGAGCTGCTGAGCCTTGGTTTCGCTATCCAGCAGTTCGGCAACCACGGGATCGTACAGGTCGATCTCCTGCTTGCCGGCTTTGGAAGTCGGATCGTAGCCATGT
>JAZTWB010000064.1:0-8015 GCA_045635645.1 Faecousia sp.
GCTGCCGCGCTGGGCGCTGAGCCGGACAGAGTGTTCTTCACCTCCGGCGGCACAGAGGCGGACAACTGGGCCATCTTCAGTACCATTAAGCGCTACGGCAGGCGGAACAAGCACATCATCACCACCGCCGTGGAGCATCACGCAATTTTGCGGTGTATGAACGAATTGGAGCATCAGGGGTACGAAATCACCTATCTGCAGCCGGACGAGCTGGGAAACATCTCTCTCGACGCTTTAAAATCCGCCCTGCGGCAGGACACCTGTCTGGTGTCCGTTATGATGGTCAACAATGAGACCGGCGCGGTGATGCCTATCGCCCAAATGGCAAAGCTCACCCACCGACTTGCCCCGGACGCCGTTTTCCACACCGATGCGGTGCAGGGCTTTTTGAAAATCCCCTTCTCTGCCAAGACGCTGGGAGCGGATTTAATCTCCGTTTCTTCTCATAAGGTCCACGGGCCGAAGGGCGCGGGCGCGCTGTATATCAGTCCCCGGCTCAAGTCCTTCCCGCCACTGCTATTCGGCGGCGGACAGGAGAGCGGTTTTCGCAGTGGCACAGAGGGTACACCGGCAATCTTCGGTTTTGCCGCCGCCTGCGAGGCCTGTAAGGCAGCCTTTCAGGAAGACATTTCCCGGGAGAGCGCCCTGCTGAATGGTTTGATAGAAAAGTTATGTAAACTTGACGGACTAAAAATCAACGGCGCCCACCAAGCGCCCCATATTCTCTCCCTGTCCGTTCCTGGACTGCCCACCCAGAACTCCATTAACCTTTTACAGGATGCGGGAATCTGTGTGTCCGCCGGCTCTGCCTGCGCCAAGGGGCATCGCAGTCACGTAATGACGGCAATGGGTCTTTCGCCGGAAGTCATCGACGGCTCGTTCCGGGTGTCCATTTGCAGAGATACCACTGAAGAAGATCTGGACAAGCTGGCAGAGGTCATTGAAAAAGAGCTTCTCCCCCGGGCAAGATGAATCCGCAAACTATACCGTTCAGCATTTATGCGGATTGCCTCCGGCGGGGCACTTTCTTGTTTCGGCAAGAAAGTACCCAAAGAAGCCGACTTAAGGGGCGCTACGAGCCAACCGCGCCCCCTTAAGAATCCCCCGCCGCTTTTTCGTTTCTGCTCAGGCTTATGGGGATTCTAAAGAGGTACGCGGAGAAAAGGTGTTTTGCGGTATTTGTTGACCGTGACCCCTTTAGCCGTCTGGGGGGCCTTAAACCTACGGGAGGTCCCGGCGGCTCTTTGCATACTTTCTCGCCGGAGAGAAAGTATGACTCTCCCCGCTGTACAAACAGCGCCACCGCAGTGCGGTGGCGCTGTTTCTTATTTCACAATTTCAAACTGCTGCTCGGGGGTCAAATCCACCACGGTGCAGTCGTTGGCGTATGTACATTCCGGCAGAATAATCATCGCTGCCAGCTCGTCGGCATTGGCGGGCAGGGGTGCAAGGTGCCAGATAGCTGCGTTCATCTTCACCAAGGTGTGCTTGGGAACAAGGAATGCCTTTGCCTGCTCGGTGACCGGTGTGCCGGCGGAGGCAGGCGCCACGTGGAGAATCATATCGTCGTTCATCGGCAGAATCATTTCCCAAGTTGTGGTGTGGTACTCCTGCTGAGTAATGACCATCTTGGCAGGCTTTTTTACCAGAATGGGAGAGTAGCCTACCCGGTGAATGCTGTCTGCATTGATTCTGTCGGGGAAGAAGCGGTGCAGCTCACCGCACAGGGCGTGACCCTGGGGCTGCTCCATCGTGTAAAACTGGCCAAAGGGTGCAAAGGCTTCATTGGTAATGGGCTCAACGGAAATCTGACGCATAGTGGTTTCCTCCTGTTGTTATATATTATAATTGTATTTTAGCTTGATTTATCTGCGGTGTCAACAGCAATTCCACGCCGCCTTGATTGCTTCCAGCGCGGCAATGCCGGCCACGGACAGTTCCTCTGTAACCGTAGGACTGGTAAGTCTCCCCTCCCGGATACACCGATGGATATGCTCCACTTCATACACCAGCTCGTGCTGGCAGGGAAATTCCACCGTTTCCGGCGCTTGTCCGGCAATATGAAACACAGCCTTTCTGGCTTTCCAGTACTCAGGCAGCTCCACATAGCCCTTTGTGCCGTACAGGCGGGCGGTGTTGTCCAGCATCACACGGGTGCTGTTGTGGGCAGAGAACAAAAGCCCCGACTCCGTTTCTCCGGAGAAGATGTACTGCCACTCCGTGCCGTCGGGAAGTGGCGATTTCGTCCCGGAAACGGTCTTCACCGGGCCGAACAGCCACTGCAAAAGCTCCACTGCATAGATGCCGCTGCTGAGCAGCGTGCCGCCACCGGCGGTCTTATCAAACTGCCACGTATTGTAGCCGGCAGAGAAGCTGTGGTTTAGCTGTGCCATATACATCTGTCCCAGCTGACCTTCCTCAATGCGTCTTTTCACCTCTAAAACAGCGGGCAGAAAGAGCATTTTCTGGGCCTCCATAAAAAAAAGACCCTTTTCCCGCGCCAAAGCAAACAGCTCCCGGGTGTGGTCGGCAGACATCGTGCAGGGCTTTTCGCAAAGCACGTGCTTGCCCATTTCCAGCGCCGCCTTTGCCATCGGGTAATGCTGGGCATTGACAGAGGAAATATAGACGATGTCCACATCCTTATCCTCCAGCAGCTCCCGGTGAGAGCCGTAGGCTCTGGGAATGTTCCATTCGGTCGCCTTTTCTTGCGCCTTTTCCATTGTGCGGGAGGAGACCGCCACGATGTTGTCCTTTCCGTATTCCCGCACCGCAGCAATGAATCGGGGTGCGATGGAAGATGTACTCATAATGCCGTAGTTCATACTGTTCTCCTTGTTTTTTCTACCAACAGTATACTGCATTTACTGCCTTTTTTCAATGGATTTTGTTTGCTTTTCTTTTTCCGCTATGGTATACTGACCCCAAGAAAGGCAGGTGTGTCGCCGTGATTGATTTACATTTGCATTTGGACGGCTCTTTGGCGCCGGAGGAAATTTTGCAGCTGGCAAAATGCGCTGACATCTCCCTCCCTTATGACAACGCCGAATCCCTTCGTTCTTTGCTCCAAGTCGAGCCGGACTGCAGGAATCTGGGCGAATATTTGCAGAAATTCGATCTGCCGCTGCAGGTACTGCAAACGGAAGAAACCATCTGCCTTGGGGTATATTTCTTGGTGAAACGGCTATCGCAGGACGGTCTTATCTATGCCGAGATTCGCTTTGCGCCCCAGCTCCATTTATCCCGGGGACTGACCCAACAGCAGGTGGTGGCAGCCGCGGTAAAAGGACTGGAGCGGGGTATCGAAGAATTTAAAATGCCCGCCCAGCTGATTCTTTGCTGTATGCGCGGGGATTCTAACCGGGAAGCCAATTGGGAAACCGTACGCGTGGCAAAGGAATTTTTGCACAAGGGCGTGTGCGCCGTGGATTTGGCAGGCAACGAAGCCGCCTTCCCCACGGAAAGCTTTGCGGACATTTTTACCCTTGCCGGGCAATTAGACGTACCTGTAATTATCCACGCCGGTGAGGCCGCCGGTCCTGAGAGCATTCATCAGGCACTGGCACTGGGTGCCAAGCGTATCGGTCACGGCGTTCGCGCCGCTGAAGACGAAAAACTCCTTCCCCATTTGACGCAAATGCCTTTGGAGCTGTGCTTTACCAGCAATTTGCAGACCAAGGCGGTGGCAAGCGAAAAGGAATATCCTATCAAATATCTTTTGGCGCAAGGAATTCCCGCCACAGTCAACACCGACAATATGACCGTCTCCGGCACAAGCCTGCGCAAAGAATATCTCCTTTTACAGGAAAAGCTGGGACTCTCTGCAGACACACTTTTCACCCTCGCCTGCAACGCCGCCGACGCCGCCTTTTTGCCCTTTGACAAACAGGCAGCGCTAAAGGCGCAAATTGAAAAGAATTTTTACTTATGGATTGACAGGAGAATATAACTATGGCTACACTATCTGAAATTCTGCACTCTGCCTGTGAGGCTGCCCCTGTGTGGCAGGAGATCCCCGCTTTCTGCCCCACTGCAGAGGAATTTTCCGGTATTCAGGCCATTACCTACGACGGCTTAGAAACCGATGCCGGAAAAACCACCACCTTTGCCTATCTGGGAATCCCCGAGAGCGCCACGCCTGTTCCGGCTGTGGTGCTGGTACACGGCGGCGGCGGACAGGCCTTTTTACCCTAGGTAAAGCTGTGGATGGACCGGGGCTACGCCGCAATTGCTATGACCACCCGGGGCTGCTTCCCTGCAGGTGTCAACGGCGGCTCACGGATTGCCGATGACCCCGGCTACCGCCACGGAATGTACGACTGCTTTTTGAAAGAGGGCTACGTGGATTCCCCCAACGAGGACAGTATGCGCAATCCCGACCTGCCCATCGAGGAACGGTGGATTACCCACGCGCTGGTGAAGGTCATTCGCGCCCACAATCTGCTGCGGTCTCTGCCCCAGGTGGACAGCACCAGAATCGGTATCACCGGCATCTCTTGGGGTGGCATTATCACATCCCTTACCATCACCTACGACCCCCGATTTGCCTTTGCCATTCCCATTTACGGCTCGGGCTACTTAAATCAGGCGCTGACCTATATGGGACCGAAATTCTCCGAACCGGGCAATGCCGCATACCGGGCAGAGGACCGTTTTGACCGGGTAAAGATGCCCGTTTTGTGGCTGGCGTGGAATGACGATAACAACTTTTCCGCCAACTCCAACAGCCTGTCCTATTTGACAACTGCACCCAATAACCCCAAAACCTGTCTGTCCCTTTTGCACGATATGGGACACAGCCACCCCGCCGGCTGGGAACCGGCTGTATCCTACGCTTTTGCCGACTGGATTGTAAAGGGCGGACATCCGCTGGTGCAATTTGTAGCCCAGCCGGAAGGCAGAAATGCCACCGCCACACTGACAATTCCCCAAGGAATTTCCAACCTGCGTGCCACGCTCTACTACCTGGACGGACCTATGACCTACAGTGTCCACGATAAGTACGGCAACGGCGTACCCAATCTCAGCTATTTGGACCCGGTGTGGCAGCGTATTCCCGCCACCGTCTCCGGCAGCACTGTGCAGGCGGAATTACCGGCAGAGGCAACCGGATATTATCTGGAGCTGAGCTACGCCGCAGACGGCAAGGAAATCATTGTCACCTCCTCCTTCATTATCTTATAAAAGGAGAAACCTACGAAAAAGCTGGCATAAAAAGGACGCGCGTGGAAATCCACACGCGTCCTTCTTTTTATTTTTTCTCTTCTTTTAAGGTGCTGTTTAGAGTTTTCCAGTCAAGATGGGCCTGTGTCCGCTTCCAGCGGCGCACACCCCGTCTCCACTTGCCCCGGAACATCGTGGACAGGAATAGCGCAACGATAGCAACCGCCACACAAGCATACACCCAAGCCGTTTCGGTGAGGTGAATCTTGGTGTCCTCCCCCACGCCGTTCATCGCGGCGGAGTTTGCCACGGCATAGAGCGTCCGGTGGCAGGCCTGCCGCAGGGCAGTCACCACAACGGGGTCATTTTCGTAAGTCTTCAGTTCATCAATCGTCCAAGGGCACACCAAGCTGTAGGCGGTAACGCCGGAGACCACACCGCCGGCCACAGCGCCCTCGTCTTCCGGCACGCTTTCGGCAAGCACCAGCGCCTCGCTGCCCCATTCGGTCCGCAGTATATCCTGCAGCAGCCCGGTATGCGCGCCTGCCCAAATTCCGTCCACATTTGCAGTGTTTACGGCAATGCCGCTTGCTCTGCCCTCTTCAAAGGCATACTGCAAGGGCTTCAGGTGCTGTTCCCGGGCAACCCGCTCGTTGAGCCAGGCTGTTTCAAGGGCTTCCAACACCACGTTGATGCCCTTATCCCGTATACCCTGAACCTCCGCGGACAAGCACTTGCCGGTGAGGAAGGCGTCCTCAAAGGCGCCGATATCCGCACCAAGGAAGAAAGCCGCCTTTTCAGCAAGACACTCGTTTCCTTTCACCTTACCCAATTCGTAGAGCAGGTCTGTATTAAAGGTAGACGCCGCGGCGGTGGCAAAGCGCCCCGTCTCCCAGCGGGCGCCGGGCGCCTGCACGGATTCCACGGGCATACACCAGCGGTAGGAATCTCCCACCAAGGTGACCATTTCTGCAAAGGTCAGCTGGTCCAGAAGTGTCTGCCACTGCGGGTCATCAAAGGACAGACCGATAAGCGTTTGCAGCTTTATGTTGTTCTGCGCCCCCATTGTGGGCATAGGCACAGTGGCATAATCGGAGGGGCGGTAGCCGGTTGCCTTGGGCGCGCCTGTAAAGCGGTTGGCAACTGCTGCGCCGCTGCGGGAAACGCTGTAGCGCATCATATCAAGGCTATCCTGCTCCCAGACAAAGGTAAGGGCAGCATTGCCGTCCGCATCCATACGGTTTTCGGTGGATTCCCGGGTATGCCCCTTAGCCGCCAGAATATTATTGACCGCAGTGTGGGAATCAGCAGCAGCGGTCAGGTAATAGCTACCCGCTTCCAGAATATACGTGCCTGCGCCGGCGGCATCATAGGAGGCAAGCTCCCGTCTGTCTACGAGCACCGTCACCGTCTCCTGCCCGCCGGGCTGCAGTACATCGGTTTTCTCAAAGCCAACCAGCTTGACAGCAGCCTTTTCCACGCCCTTTTCCCGGTCATAGTCGGTGTAGGGCGCTTGGGCGTAGACCTGCACCACTTCCTTGCCGGCAACAGCGCCGGTGTTGGTGACAGTGAGCGTCAAAGTAAAGCGGTCGGTTTTCTCGTCGAAGGTCACCGACAGATCCGAATAGGAAAAAGTCGTGTAGCTCAGGCCAAAGCCAAAGGGATATGTAACGTCGCTGCTGTAGTTATAGTCGCCCGTGCCGGCAACGAAGTCTGCATAGTGGCTTTCAAAGTACTTGTAGCCTGCGTAAATGCCCGTATAGGAAAGTGACTTGGCGCTGTAGGTCTGCGCCAGTCTGCCGGAGGGGGTCTGCTTGCCCGCAAGCAGCTCCGCAATGCCGTCCAAGTCGTCGACAGCGCCCATATGCAGCACCGCGTCTGCGGCGGCAAAGTCTGCCTGCAGGGGAAGCTCTGTATTGAGAAGGACAATGATTTTTTTTACACTGCCGGATTGCTTCATTTGGGAAATGCCCTCCAGCAGATCCTTTTCCTCCTGTGTTAAGGCTGCGCTTTCCCCGTCTGCCCGGGTCAGCACCACAATGGCCGCATCGCTATACGTGCGCACCGATTCCAAAACCTCGCCTGTATACAGGCTGTAGGGTGCTTCCTGCGGGGCATATTTCCGAATTTCTCTGCTGCGGTAAAAATCCCACAGGGTTTCATTCACCCGAAAACCCGCCTGCTCCAAAGCGTCCTTAAGCCCCCGCTGCGTTCTGCTTCCGTCGCTGCGGAGCAAATTCACCGAAGAGACAGAAAAACAGCTGACCCGGTCGTTTTCTCCCAGCGGCAGAGCGCTGTTCTCGTTCTTCAGCAGTACCGCACCTTCGATGGCTACCTGCTTGTCAAGCTGTGCCGGCTCGTCCTCTTGCTGATAATAAACAGCATCGGCGTCCTTGTGGGTCAGCGCCCAGAATTTGCCGCCCAAACACGCAGATACGGCATTGTCAAAAACCCTCACCGCAACGCTCAGCGGCGCAAACATCAGCGCAAGCACCAATGTGAAAATGCACAGCGCTTTCCACCGCGTTACGTACCGGCGCTTTTCCTGTTTGCTTTCCTTTTTCAAACGTTTTAATGTATCTATGCGATTGTCCATAGCATCGCCTCATTTCTTTCTGTTACAAGGAAATCCTACCATAATCCTATGCCGAAATCAAGGATAATCTCCTCTCCGGGAAATAATGGCAAGTTTTTGGCGCATATTTCAAAAAACAGTTGCAAAAATAAAATTGCCGTGCTATAATACCCCGTGTGTCCGGCGCCGGACTGCCTATATTGGGATGTCGCCAAGCGGTAAGGCACCAGACTTTGACTCTGGCATTCGTAGGTTCAAATCCTGCCATCCCAGCCAT
>JAZTWB010000065.1:0-10461 GCA_045635645.1 Faecousia sp.
CTCTTTCTCCACGCCGAAGGCTGCCTCCTCAAAGGTCAGCTCCAGCCGTGCGCCCACGTTTTCGCCCCGGCGGGGGGCATTCTGGGTGCTCTGCCGCCGGCTGCCGCCGCCGAAGAACTCGCCGAAAATGTCACCAAAATCGCCGAGGCCGCCGAAACCCCCGAAGCCGCCGTTAAAGCCTGCACCGCCGCCACCGCCGTAGCTGGGGTCTACACCGGCAAAGCCGAACTGGTCGTAGCGGGCCTTTTTGTCCGGATCGGACAGCACCTCATACGCCTCGCCCAGCTCCTTGAACTTCTCCTCGGCCTCTTTGTCGCCGGGGTTGCGGTCCGGGTGGTACTTCATAGCGGACTTGCGGTAGGCCTTTTTTATTTCATCGGCGCCGGCGCTTTTGTCTACGCCCAGCACCTCATAATAATCACGTTTATCTGCCATAGGAATTCACCTCTGATACGCCTAAAAAGGGGCGGTTTTCCCGCCCCTTTTGGGGATTGTTAATCAACGGTGGTGTAGTCAGCGTCCACCACGCCGTCATCGCCGCAGCCGCCGCAGTTGGGGTCGCAGCCCTCGCCCTGAGGGGCGGCGTTCTTGTACATCTTCTCCGCGATGGGGTAGAAGGCCTTCTGCAGTTCGTCCATTGCGTCCTTGATGGCCTGCAGGTCAGTGCCCTTGTTGACTTCCTTCAGCTTATCAATAGCAGCCTGCACAGCAGCCTTCTCCTCGTCGGTGGCCTTGTCGCCCAGCTCGCCCAGGGTCTTTTCGGTCTGGTACACCAGATGCTCGGCGTTGTTGTGGGTGTCCACCTCTTCCTTCTTTGCCTTGTCCTCGGCGGCAAACTGCTCCGCTTCCTTCACAGCCTTGTCAATCTCGTCCTGAGACAGGTTGGTAGAGGCGGTGATGGTGATGTTCTGCTCCTTGCCGGTGCCCAGATCCTTGGCGGAGACCTTTACGATGCCGTTGGCGTCGATGTCGAAGGTAACCTCAATCTGGGGTACGCCACGGGGTGCGGGCGCAATGCCGGAGAGCTGGAAGTTGCCCAGCGTCTTATTGTAAGCAGCCATCTCACGCTCACCCTGGAGCACGTGAACATCCACGGAGGGCTGATTGTCAGCAGCGGTGGAGAAAATCTGGCTCTTGCGGGTGGGAATGGTGGTGTTCCGGTCAATGAGTCTGGTGAACACGCCGCCCATTGTCTCAATGCCCAGAGACAGGGGGGTAACGTCCAGCAATACCACGTCCTTTACGTCGCCGGTGAGCACACCGCCCTGAATGGCAGCGCCCAGCGCCACGCACTCGTCGGGGTTGATGCCCTTGAAGCCTTCCTTGCCGGTCAGACCCTTAACAGCCTCCTGCACGGCAGGAATTCGGGTAGAGCCGCCCACCAGCAGGACCTTGTGCAGGTCGGAAGCAGACAGGCCGGCGTCCTGCATTGCCTGACGGACGGGCTTTAAGGTGCGCTCCACCAGGTCACGGGTCATTTCGTCGAACTTTGCACGGGTCAAAGACACGTCCAGGTGCTTGGGGCCGGTGGCATCGGCGGTGATATAGGGCAGGTTAATGTTGGTGGTGGTCATACCGCTCAGCTCAATCTTTGCCTTCTCGGCAGCCTCACGCAGACGCTGCATAGCCACCTTATCATTTTTCAGGTCAATGCCCTCTGCCTTCTTAAACTCGGCAACCAGATAGTCCATAATCCGCTCGTCGAAGTCGTCGCCGCCCAGACGGGTGTCGCCGGCGGTGGCCAGAACTTCCACAATGCCGTCGCCGATTTCCAGAATGGACACGTCGAAGGTGCCGCCGCCCAGGTCGTAGACCATAATCTTCTGGTCGCTGTCCTTGTCAAGGCCGTAAGCCAGAGCAGCTGCGGTGGGCTCGTTAATGATACGCTTTACGTCAAGACCGGCAATCTTGCCTGCGTCCTTGGTGGCCTGACGCTGGGCATCGCTAAAGTAGGCAGGCACAGTGATAACCGCCTCGGTAACGGTCTGACCCAGATAGCTTTCAGCGTCTGCCTTCAGCTTCTGCAGCACCATAGCGCTGATTTCCTGGGGGGTGTAGCCCTTGCCGTCCACATTCACCCGGTAGTCCTCGCCCATATGGCGCTTAATGGAAGCGATGGTGCGGTCTGCATTGTTATCTGCCTGGCGCTTTGCCACCTGACCTACCATACGCTCGCCGGTCTTGGAGAAGGCCACCACAGAGGGGGTGGTTCTGCCGCCCTCGGCGTTAGCAATAACAACAGCCTCGCCGCCTTCCAGAACGGCAACACAAGAGTTGGTTGTACCCAAGTCAATTCCGATAATCTTACCCATAATTTGTTCCTCCTATATAAATGAAAATTATTTACAATATAAATTCGTCCGCAACGCGGACACCATAATTGTCAATTGTCAACTGTCAATTGTCAATTAGTTTGCTACTTGTACCATCGCAAAGCGGACAATCCTGTCGCCCAGCTTGACGCCCTTCTGGAACACCTGAGAAATGGTGTTTTCCCCCAGCGCTTCGTCTTCGTTGTGCATCACAGCATTGTGAAGATTGGGGTCAAAGGTGTCACCCACATTGCCGAAAATCTCCACGCCCAGACCGGTGAGGATTCCCACAAGCTGGGTCATCGTCATTTCCACGCCCTTTTTGTAGGCCTCGTCCGCTGTGGGCTGATTCAGCGCCCGCTCCAAATTGTCGTATACGGGCAGAAGCTTCTCGATGGCATCGGCCTTGCCGTTGCTGTAGGAAGACTCCTTTTCTTTGATTGTACGCTTGCGGAAGTTATCGTAATCCGCCGCCAACCGCAGGTAGCTGTCGTGCTCGGCGTTGTACTTTTCTTCCCATTCGTTGACCGCAGGCGCGGCTTCCTCTATGGTTTCTGCCGCCGTTTCCTCGGCTGCCGGCGTTTCTATCTTTTCTTCTTTCTTCTTTGCCACGTTTTATGCCTCCTTGTGGGGTTCTTCCGCTGCGCCGGGGAGCGCGGGGGTCTCCGGCTTTGCAAACATCTTGGAAAGGCTCTCGGCAAAATAGGAAAGCCTTGCGGTGACCTTTGCGTAGTCCATTCGGGTGGGTCCTACTACGCCGATCATACCCTGCATACCGTCACCTATGTCAAACTTGGTCATAACCACTGAGGTGTCCTTCAGCTCGTTTGCCACATTCTCAGGACCCACCAGCACCTTGGTGCCGTTCTGGTTCTGCATAATGGCAGGCAGATTAGATAGCGCCTCCTCGTCCAAAGAGGACATCACCTTCTGGGCTTTGTCCACATCCCGGTACTCCGGCTGACCCAGCAGCCGCATCTGTCCGGCAACCGCCATATTGGTGCTGCCCTGACTGCGGAGGGTCTCGGCGGTAAATTCCATAATTACCGGCACCAGCGCGCCCACGTTTCCTGCGGCATTCATCACCCGCTCTAAAAGCTCCGGGGTGAACGCCTCCGGGGTCAGACCGGTCATCGTGGCATTTAACACGGCGGTGAGCACCTGCAGCTCGCTCTGCTCGGTCTGCACAGGCAGCTTAATCAGCTTGTTGACCACCTGCTCGTCAGAGAGCATTACCACCAAAATCACACTGCCCTGTCCTGCCAGAATCAGCTCAAAGCGATTGACTGTGGCGCCGCCGTAGCGGGAGGCGGCGGTGATGGCGGGCAGGTCCGTGGCCTGGCTGACCAGCTTGGCGACCTTATTGAGCATCTTATCCACCCGCTGCATTTTTTCCTCGATGGCCAGATTGATGGACTGGGTCCCATCGATGCTCAGGCGGTAATCGGCCATCAGCTCATCTACATACAGCCGGTAGCCGGCAGCGGCAGGGATGCGGCCGGCGCTGGTGTGAGGCTGTTCCAGATAACCCATTGTGGTCAGTTCCGCCATTTCGTTGCGGATGGTGGCAGAGGAGTAATTCATATCCGGCAGCTCAGCCACGGCCTTGGAACCCACAGGCTCGGCGGTCTGAATATACAGGTCCACGATGCTGCGCAGTACCTTCTTTTTCCGTTCAGTCAGCTCCATAGGAATCCTCCTCTTTCTCTTCTTAGCACTCTTTGCTCTTGAGTGCTAAGCACACTATACCAGAGAGTGCTAAAAAAGTCAATAGGCAACCTTTTAAATTATTTTGAACAATTTCAAATATTTCATAAAAATTTTTTCTAAATAAGAATAATTCCTATTGACAAATAGAAATCGGTGTGCTATACTGCAAATGTAAATAAGAAACATTCTTGTTTAGAAAGGAGCGCCCGATGGATACTACCACAAAACAGTTCCGGAAACGGAACGCCATATTAGCCTACCTGCGGCAGACCAAAGAGCACCCCTCAGCTGAAATGGTATACGCCCACTTAAAGCCGGAATTTCCCGACCTGTCGTTGGGCACTGTGTATCGAAACCTGTCGATGTTCAAAAACCAGGGTCAAATCACCAGCTTAGGCGTTGTAGGCGGTGTGGAGCGGTTTGACGGCAACACACTCCCCCACGTACACTTCGTGTGTACCGGCTGCGAGTCGGTAGCGGACCTGCCCCGGATTGCCGTACCCGACGCACTGAACAACGAAGTGACTGCCCAGACAGGCGGGCATATTGAAGCCTGTCAGCTCACCTTTGTTGGGCAATGCAAAAAATGTAACGGAGGAACGCAATAATGAAAAAATTTGTCTGCACCATTTGTGACTACGTTTACGAAGGTGACGAGCTGCCTGAGGATTACGAATGTCCCCTGTGCGGCGTCGGCCCCGACCAGTTTGAAGAAGTAGAGGAATAAAATTAACATTTAAAAATAAAATTTATTGGAGGAAATTTATTATGAAAAAGTTTGTATGTTCTGTTTGTGGTTACGTTCACACCGCCGATGAGCTGGCTGCGGATTTCAAGTGCCCCGTATGTAAGGTGCCCGCTTCCAAGTTCGTAGAGCAGTCCGGTGAGCAGAAGCTGGCCGCTGTCCACGAGTACGGCGTTTACGCCCAGACCGTGAAGAACAACCCCGACATCTCCGCAGAAGACAAGAAGTACATCTTCGACCAGCTGAAGGCCAACTTCAACGGCGAGTGCAGCGAGGTTGGTATGTACCTGTGTATGGCACGTATCGCACACCGGGAAGGCTACCCCGAAGTGGGTCTGTACTGGGAAAAGGCCGCTTGGGAAGAGGCTGAGCACGCTGCTAAGTTCGCAGAGCTGCTGGGCGAGGACTTGGAGCCCAATATGAAGGCCACCACCAAGGACAACCTGGCTTGGCGTGTAGACTGCGAGTTCGGCGCAACCCAGGGTAAGTTCGACCTGGCAACCTGCGCCAAGAAGAACGGCCTGGATGCTATCCACGACACCGTCCACGAGATGGCTCGCGACGAAGCGAGACACGGCGTTGCTCTCAAGGGCTTGCTGGAGCGTTACTTCAAGTAAGAATAACCGACGATTTTTACCCGCCGGTCCCCACACCGGGGATCGGCGGATTTTTTGTAAAGGAGTGTTACTATGAAAATTCGTATTGATAAGGATATTGTGACCTTTACCCCCGAGCACGCCGCTGAGGCTGCCGAGCTGGAGGCACTGTGGGTGAAAATGGGCAACTGCACCGGCGACAACAAGAGCCTGCAGCCCATCGGCGTATACGTTCCCACCGAGAACAAGACCGCTACCTTCCACATCGCAGGTCTCAGCGACGGGGAGGCAAGCGCTGTGCCAGAGATTCGCGCCCCCTACGATACCGACGTGTACTGTGTCACCTGCAACAAGACCGTCCACGTGAAAGCCAAGGAGGTTATCCCCTTCTGCTGCGGCAGACTGATGGAGATTCTGGACTAAGATGGAAAACACGTCACCCTTTTCCGCGCTGGTGGAGCGGGCAGACAAGGACTGTCAGGTCTACTGCCCCATCTGTCACAAAATCCTTGACGTAAAGAAAGGCGAGGCAATCCCCCGCTGCTGCGGCAAGGTTATGGAAAAACTGTAATAAAAACCCCCGGAGCGAATTGCTCCGGGGGTTTTGTATCACTCCAAAAGAAGCCGGGATAGCCGAAGAATCTCCGGCGTTGCCAGGGAATTTTCAATCTGCACGCTGCCGATACCCTCCAAAAGCAGATCTGCCCGTTCCAGACACCGGCGGGTCTGCCGCGCCGTACCCTCGCCGCCGTCAAACAGGCGCACGTCCTCCCCTAAAACAGCGCGCAGCGCGTTCTTTACAAAGGGGTAGTGGGTGCAGCCCAGCACCAGCGCGTCCAGCTCGCCTGCATAGGGGGCAAGAATGTCCCGAAGAAACACCTCCGTCTCCGGCGCGTCCGCAAGACCGGCTTCAATGCGCTCCACCAGTCCCGGCGCAGCAATCCGATGCACCTGCGCTTGGGGAAACTGCGCTAAAAGCCGCTCCAGCTTTTCCTCCCGGAGTGTCACCTGGGTTGCCATAATGCCAATGCTTCCCCGGGGAAAACGGTCCACGGCAGGCTTGATGGCAGGCTCGATGCCGATAACAAGCGTGTCCGGATACTGCTGCCGCAAATCTTCAATGGCGGCGGCGGTGGCAGTGTTGCAGGCGATGACCAGCGCCTTGACGCCACGGCTAAGCAGACGCTGCGCGTGGGCAAGGGTGAGCGCGCGCACTTGTTCGGTAGACTTGTCCCCATAAGGGGCATTGGCAGAGTCGCCGAAGTACAGGAAGTTTTCCCCGGGCATCAGCGCCATCAGCTCCCGCAGGACACTGATACCGCCCACGCCGGAGTCGAATACAGCGATGCAATCCTCTTTCCGCGCCATTTCCTCACCTGCCTTGTGTGTTTTTAACCATTATAGCAGAGGAGACAAACAGATTCAACAAAAAAGAATAGGCCCTCTGTGAAAGCGATGTGGGTGGGTATGATTGATGGTGTTTCACCGTCCTAACGGACAGCGCTCCACCATCAATGGACTCTCCCCCGGGCTAAAAAAGTGTCCACCGGACACTTTTTTGCACCGCCTTTGGCGGTGCCGCCCTCTTCGAGTCCCACCCACTGCAGAAAGAATCCCCCTCCGCTTTGGGGGAGGGAGATTCTTTCTGGGGTGGGTAATGGGACTCGAACCCACAACGCCCGGAACCACAATCCGGTGCTCTGCCAATTGAACTATACCCACCAAATATTCATTTGTGCTGATTGCAAACACGCCAGGAGGGACTCATTTTTCTAAGGTTCGCCTCGGTCAAGCCCTCGGCGGCAACGCTCGTCCGCGTTGCATTTGATTGTTCGCGTCCTATTGGACTTCTACAAACTTGCAACTGCTTTGGAACAACCTGCCCAGGCAGCAAAAATGGCACGCCAGGAGGGACTCGAACCCCCGACCTACTGCTTAGAAGGCAGTTGCTCTATCCAACTGAGCTACTGGCGCATTTCTAATGGAGCGGGTGACGGGAATCGGACCCGCGTATCCAGCTTGGAAGGCTGGTGTTCTACCATTGAACTACACCCGCGAATCCACCTCTTCAGCGATTCAGCTATAAGATAGTAGCACAGGAAACGGATTCTGTCAAGGCTGAATCCCCAGAATCGCCGGAATTTTTTTGTAAATTACGTCTGCCACCGCGCCCTCTGCGCAATTACACACGTTTTCATATCGGTGGGCAACCACACCGTCGGCAGGGCAATAGGCATAATCCGCCCCGTCCAGCATCGTGGTATCATTTTCCGCGTCGCCTACGCACACCAGGATTTTCTTGCCCAGCCGCGCCTGCAAATCCCGGGCTGCGGCAAGCTTGGACACACCCTTGGCGTGGACGTCCACAATGCGGGGCGCTGCCCGGAAGGTGACAATTTTATCCCCCCACAGCTCCAAAAGACGCTGCTCCAAGCGGTCAAATTCCGCGATTTCCTCCGCACTTGCCTCGAACATCGTGGCAACGGCGCTGTATTTCGGCTTGCCGAAGAATGCGAATTTAATAAACGGGCCCAAATCGTCACCCTTTTTGGCGCTGGTATGGTGCCAGCCCACGCCCTCGTAGAATGCCACGTACTCCGGCTTTTCATTCACAAGGTAGTGGTCATAAAGGCCCTGCACCTCTAAATTCATCTGGGGAAATTCCTTTTCCATCTGCTCCAGCACCGACCACATAGGGAGCTCTATTTCGTGGGTGTAGAGAAACGCGCCGTTCTGGTAGGCGGCGCTGCCGTTAAACAGCAGCAGCGGCGCGTTGGTGGGAATCTTCTCTAAAAAATCCCGGCTGGTATTCACACTGCGGCCGGTGTTTATGGTGAAGCTGCCGCCGTTGTCCATAAAATAGCGGATTGCCTCTAAATTCCGCGCCGGCACGGTGCTGTCCGGGGCGGTAAGGGTGCGGTCATAATCCACAGTGAGCAAAACATCGTCAAAAAGCGCCATTAAGACATCCTCGCTAATTTCTCTAAAACTTCCTTAAAATACGCCGGCAAATCTGCAAGCACCACAACAGGACGTCCGTCCCGGGGGTGGGCAAAGGACAGCACCCCTGCGTGGAGGCACTGGGTATTCTGCCCCAGCTCCGGTTTTTTGTGTCCGTAGACCGTATCGCCCAAAATGGGGTGACCGATATGGGCCATATGGACGCGGATCTGGTGGGTACGCCCCGTCTCCAGCCGGCAGCGCAGGTGGGTATAGCCCCGGTAGCGGGCAATGGCCTCATAGTGGGTCACGGCAGATTTGCTGTTTCTCTGGGTGACGCACATCTTCTTCCGGTCGGTGGGGTGACGTCCGATGGGAGCGTCCACTGTGCCGGAATCCGCCTTCACGCTGCCGCAGACGATGGCCTCGTAGGTGCGGGCCATAGAATGGTCCTTCAGCTGGGAGGCAAGGACCGTGTGGGCAAGGTCATTTTTCGCCACCGCCAAGAGCCCGGAGGTGTCCTTATCAATCCGGTGGACGATGCACGGGCGCAGCTCGCCGTTGATACCGGAGAGCCGGTCACCGTGGGAAAAGAGCAGGCCGTTGACCAGTGTGTCCTCCTGATGCCCCGCCGCGGGGTGGACCACCAGACCCTTGGGCTTGTTGATGACCAGCACGTCCTCGTCCTCGTAGACGATTTCCAGGGGCATTTCCTTGGGTGCAATGTCCACTGCCTTGGCTTCCGGCATTTCTACGGAAATTTCGTCACCGATATTGAGTTTATCGTTTTTCTTGGCGGCCTTGCCGTTTCGGTTTACATAACCTTCCTCAATCAGCCGCTGGGCGGCAGACCGGGTCACGCCCTCTGCCGACCGGGCCACAAAGGCGTCCAGCCGCTCGCCGGAAATATCCGCAATCAGAATCATAACATTCTCCCAAGCTTTTTAGCGTCGTCCACAAAATTCAATTCAATCGCCGCAGGCGATACCACAATTGTCAATTGTCCATTGTCAATTGTCAATTTTATTCTTCTTTTCCTCTTTCCAGAAATTCTTATTGAACAAAATCAGGTGGGCAATCAGCGCAATGCACCCGCAGGTGATAAAGCAGTCCGCCACGTTGAATACAGGAAACTCCATAAACCGGGTCTCAATCATATCCACCACGTAGCCGAAGCGCACCCGGTCAATCATATTGCCTAAGCCCCCGCCGTAAACGGCAGCGATGCACCACCGCTCAAAGGCGGTAAAGGGCATTGCCTTTTTCCGGTATTCCCAGATGACCGCCACGGTAAACACCACAAAAATCAAAGCAAACAGCCACTGCATTCCCTGAAAGGAGGAGAACGCCGCGCCGAAATTCCGCACGTAGGTCAGCCCCACCACGTCGGGCCACACATCCACCCGGGTGTGGAGGGGGATATAGGTCAGAACAAGGTATTTGCTTATCTGGTCTGCCGCCACAATGCCTGCGGCAAACAGCGCCATAAAGATTGCCTGCATACAGCATCCTCCCGCAAAAATGAGTACCCATAGTGTACCATTTTTTTATCCATAAGTCAAACAGGCAAAATCACAGGGCAGTGTCAAACAACACTGCCCTGTTTTCAAAACAATCTGTGAAATGCCTCCGGCGGGGCACTTTCTTGTTTCGGCAAGAAAGTACCCAAAGAAGCCGACTTAAGGGGCGCTACGAGCCAACCGCGCCCCCTTAAGAATCCCCCGCCGCCTTTTCGTTTCTGCTCAGGCTTATGGGGATTCTAAAGGGGTACGCGGAAGACCGGTGGTTTTTGCTCCGGTTTTACCGCGACCCCTTTAGCCGTCTGGGGGTCCTTAGACCTACGGGAGGTCCCGGCGACTCTTTGCATACTTTCTCGTCGGTGAGAAAGTATGGCGTCCCTATTATTCCAATACGAATGCGCCGGTGTAGAGCCGGAAGTAGGTGCCCTGCTGGGCAATCAGGTCATTGTGGGTGCCCCGCTCGATGATGCGTCCCTGCTCCAGCACCATAATGCAGTCGGAATTGCGGACGGTGGACAGCCGGTGGGCAATGACAAAGGTAGTCCTGCCCTGCATCAGCGCGTCCATACCCTTCTGCACCAGTGCCTCCGTGCGGGTATCGATGGAGGAGGTTGCCTCGTCCAGAATCATCACAGGGG
>JAZTWB010000066.1:0-5200 GCA_045635645.1 Faecousia sp.
CGGCCCTGGTCCAGCACCATGGTGCAGTCGGAGATCATGATGGTGGACAGCCGGTGAGCGATGACGTACACGGTGCGGCCCTTCATCAGGGCATCCATGCCCTCCTGTACCAGTTTTTCGGTACGGGTATCGATGGAGGAGGTGGCCTCGTCCAGAATCATCACAGGGGGGTCTGCCACCGCCGCCCGGGCAATGGCAATCAGCTGCCGCTGACCCTGAGACAACTGGGCGCCGTTGCCGGTGAGCATCGTGTCATAGCCCACGGGCAGACGGGTGATGAAATCGTGGGCATTGGCGGTCTTTGCCGCGGCGATACACTCCTCATCCGTGGCATCCAGCTTGCCGTAGCGGATATTGTCCATCACCGTGCCGGTGAACAGGTTGGTCTCCTGCAGGACGATGCCCAAGCTCCGCCGCAGGTCGGATTTGCTGATTTTGTTGATGTTGATACCGTCGTAGCGGATTTTTCCGTCGGCGATGTCATAAAAGCGGTTGATCAGATTGGTAATGGTGGTCTTGCCTGCGCCGGTGGCGCCCACAAAGGCCAGCTTCTGACCGGGGTTGGCGTACAGTGTCACATCGTGGAGAACGGTTTTCTCCGGCACGTAGCCGAAGTCCACGGAATCCATTGTAATGTCGCCCTTGACCTCGGTATAGGTGACCGAGCCGTCCGCCTGATGGGGGTGGCGCCAGGCCCAGCGGCCGGTACGCTCTGCACACTCTGTCAGCACGCCGTTTTCCTCCTTGGCGTTGACCAGGGTTACATAGCCGTCGTCGGTCTCCACTTCCTCGTCCATCAGCTCGAAGATACGCTCCGCGCCTGCCAGCGCCATCACGATGGCGTTAATCTGGTTAGACACCTGTCCGATGGGCATATTGAACTTTCGGCTCAGCAGCAAAAACGCCGCCAGACCGCCTAAATCCAGCAAGCTGCCGCCGGAGCCGATGGCAACCGCGCCGCCCACAACGGCAAGAACGGTGTACTGGATATAGCCTAAGTTGTTGTTCACGGGGCCCATCATATTGGTAAATGCGCCCGCCTTGAAGGCGTTCTTCCGCAGGTCCTCATTGATGGCGTTAAACTCGGTCTTGCAGGTTTCCTCACGGCAGAACACCTTTACCACCCGCTGACCGGAAATCATCTCCTCCACATAGCCGTTGACCGCGCCCAGGGTCTTCTGCTGTCCGATAAAGAACTTGGCAGAGTACATCGCCACATTCTTGGTAATATACACAATTCCGAAAGCGGTGACCACCACCACGGCGGTGAGAATAGGCGATGCCTTAATCATCAGGGCAAACACCGTCACCAATGTGGCAATGGAGGAAATGCAGTTGGGCAGCGCCTGGGTAATCATCTGGCGCAGAGTGTCAATGTCCGCAGTGTAGCGGCTCATCACGTCGCCTGCCGGGTGGGTGTCGAAGTAGCGAATGGGCAGGCGCTGCATATGGCGGAACATATCGTCCCGAATGGTCTTCTGAATGCCCTGTCCCACCCGTACCATCAGGTAGTTATACAGGAACGAGGACACGATGCCCAGCAGATACACGATGCCCATTGTTACGAGGAAACGCACCAAGGGCGCAAAATCGGGGCTTGCCGACCCGATAAGGGGGGTGATATAGTTGTTAATCAGCGGCTCCAAGGAGTAGCTGCTCAGGGCGGTGGCAAGCGAGCCAACCAGGATGCACACCACCACCAGAAGCATCGTTCCCCGGTAGGGTTTTGTATAGGAGAACAGGCGGGCAAGGGTCTGCTTGGGATTTTTCGCCTTGCGGCCGTCACCCTTCATTCGGATAGGAGGCATTATTCCTCGCCTCCTTTCACCTGAGATTCATAGACCTCGCGGTAGATTGCGGAGGTCTTGAGCAGCTGGTCGTGCTTGCCCATAGCGGCAATCTTACCGCCGTCCAGCACCAGAATCATATCCGCATCCTGCACCGATGCCACCCGCTGGGCGATGATAAACTTGGTGGTGTTGGGGATTTCCTCGGCAAAGGCCTTGCGAATCAGCGCGTCGGTGCGGGTGTCCACCGCAGAGGTGGAGTCGTCTAAAATCAGAATTTTCGGCTTTTTCAGCAGCGCTCTTGCAATGCACAGCCGCTGCTTCTGTCCGCCGGAGACGTTGGTGCCGCCCTGCTCGATGTGGGTATCATAGCCGTCGGGGAAGGCAGTGATAAAATCGTGGGCGCAGGCAAGCCGGCAGGCGCGCTCCATTTCTTCGTCGGTGGCGTCGGGATTGCCCCAGCGTAGGTTGTCTTTAATGGTGCCGGAGAACAGGGTGTTCTTTTGCAGCACCACCGCCACCTGATTGCGCAGGGCGCGAATGTCGTAGTTGCGCACATCCACACCGCCCACCTTCACAACACCCTCGGTGGTATCGTACAGGCGGGGAATCAGCTGGACAAAGGTGGATTTGGAAGAGCCGGTGACGCCCAAAACGCCCACGGTCATACCCCCGTCAATGTGGAGGTTCACCTTATCCAGGGCATTTCTGGGCGCATCCTTGCTATACCGGAAGGACACGTTTTCAAAGTCCACAGAGCCGTCCGCCACCTCCACAACGGGGTCAGCGGGATTTTCCAGAGCAGACTGCTCGGTGAGCAGCTCGTAGGCACGGCGCATTGGGGCGCGGCTCATTGTGAACATCACGAACACCATAGACATCATCATCAGACCCATCAGAATCTGGCTGGTGTAGGTAAACATCGCCGTCAGCGCGGCGGTGTCAATCTCGCCGACCACCACCTGCTTTGCGCCAAGGTAAGAGATGACGATAATGCTGGCGTAGACAGCAAACTGCATCAGCGGATTGTTAAACGCCATAATCCGCTCGGCCTTGGTAAAATCGTTGTAAATGGTGCCGGAGGTTTCGTCGAACTTGCCGATTTCCGCCTCTTCCCGGACAAAGGATTTCACCACCCGGATACCCCGGACGTTCTCCTGCACCACGTTGTTGAGCTTATCGTAGGTCTTGAACACCCGCTCAAAAATGGGATGCACCTTCTTAATGAGAAACATCAGACCGAACGCCAGCAGCGGCAATGTCACACAGTAGATAACGCTCAGCCGGGGGCTGATGCGAAACGCCATCACCAGCGCCATCACCACCATCACCGGTGTGCGGAAAATCATACGAATGGACATCTGGAAGGTCATCTGCAGATTGGCCACATCGGAAGTCAGACGGGTAACAATGGAGGAGGTGGAGAACTTATCGATGTTGGAAAAATCGTAGGTCTGCACCTTGGCGAACATATCGTGGCGCAGATTCCGGGCAAAGCCGGTGCTGGCGTAGGCGGCAAAAAACGCCGAGGCAACACCGAAAAGCAGGCTGGTCAGCGCGCACAGCGCCAGCAGTCCGCCGTACTTCCAGACCGCGGGCATATAGCCGGGCTCAATGCCCTGGCGGAGCAGCTCGGCAAGGACCAAGGGAATAAAGATTTCCATTACGACCTCACCGACCATACAAATGGGACTGCCCAGCGATGCCCATTTGTACTCCCGCACGCTGCGGAAAAGTGTTTTTATCACAGGCGATTCCTCCTTAGGATTCTTCTTCAATATAGCATTTTACCATACCGGCAGGAGATTGCAAGGGGCGTTGCAAAAAGTTTACAAATTTAGTATGATATGTCCAGCAGCAAGAATCAAGGAGGTGGGGTTGTGAAAGCGGACTGCCATATGCATATGGTGCTGGACGGCGTGGACTGGAAACGCGCCATTGCCCGCCACGCGGTTACACCCGACGAGAAATTTATCCGCAAAGCGCTGAAAACCTATCAGCAATCCGGCTGCACCTACCTGCGGGACGGGGGCGATAAGTGGGGCGTAGGCGCAAAGGCCCGGGAACTGGCGCCCGGCTACGGCATCACCTACCGCACGCCCCTTGCGCCATTGTGTCACGCCGGCCACTACGGAAGCTTTATCGGCGTTTGCTACGAAAATTTGCGGGAATACGCCGATTTGGTGGTAAAAACCCGGGAAAGCGGCGGGGATTTTATCAAAATTATGATTTCCGGCCTGATGGATTTTGACCACTTTGGCGTGCTGACCGAAGACGGTCTGGACGGGAATTTTATCAAGCAGCTGGTGCATATCGCCCACGAAGAGGGTATGGCGGTGATGGCCCACGCCAACGGGGCAGACACCGTCCGCGCCGCGGCGGAGGCGGGGGTGGACTCCGTGGAACACGGGGCTTACCTTACCGAGGACGCATTGCTGGCAATGAAAGAAAGCGGCGTTGTATGGGTGCCCACCCTGTCCACCATAGGCAATCTGCGGGGCAAGGGACGGTTTTCCGAAACCGATGTGCAGCGGATTTTGGACAGCGCCCTTGCAAACGTTGCCCGCTTTCACGCCATAGGCGGCCTGCTCGCCGCCGGCACGGACGCAGGCGCCTGGGCAGTACCCCACGGCAGCGCCACAGAGGAAGGCTATTTTGCAATGGCCGGCGTACCGGAAGCCGCCCTGCAACGGGGTCTTACGGCAATCCAACTAAAATTTTAGGCAACAAAAATCCCACACACGGACCGTGTGTGGGGTTTTCTTATTTTTCTGCCAAATATTCCTCTGCCTGATGCACGGCGGCTGCGCCGTCTGCCACGGCGGTGACAATCTGCCGCAGCGCCTTGGTGCGCACATCGCCCACGGCAAACACGCCGGGGATATTGGTGACGGTGGACTCATCGGCGCGGATATAGCCGTTTTCGTCGGTGTCCACCACGCCTGCAATCAGCGCCGTTGCCGGCTGTCTGCCAACCGCCACGAACACGCCGTCACAGGGGACATTTGCCGTCTCGCCGGTTTGCAGATTCTCTGCTGTCAGCTCGCCGGTACGGATTTCCCGCACCTGATGATTCCACAGAAATTCCACATTCTCCGCTTCCAGCAGAGGCTTATGATAGACCCGGGAGGCACGGAGGGAATCCCGCCGGTGAATCACAAGCACCTTGCTTGCCAGACGGCTCAGCAGCAGCGCGTCTGCCGCCGCGGTATTGCCGCCACCCACGATGACCACGGTCTTGCCGCGGTAGAACATACCGTCGCAGGCTGCGCAGTAGTGAACACCCCGGCCCACCAGTTCCTGCTCCATGTCCACCCCAAGTTCTCTGGGATTGGCACCGGCAGCAAACACCACGGTTTTGCCGTAGTAAACGCCCTCACTGGATTCCACCACTTTGGGCTCTGCCCGCAGGT
>JAZTWB010000067.1:0-4827 GCA_045635645.1 Faecousia sp.
CCTCCACCTCCTTGGCCCACAGAACGACATGGCTCCGATCCGACTTGGCCCAGCGCCACGCCAACCACACGGACCTCGTCCTTGAAAAGCAGCTTTACCGGCTCTACCAGTTCAAATTTCAAATCCTCAGGCAGACCGCCCACGTTGTGGTGGGATTTGACAGCCTTCTTGCCCTCTGCGGCCTTGACAGATTCCAGAATGTCGGGGTAGATAGTACCCTGCGCCAGGAAGTCGATGCCCTCCAGCTTGCGGGCCTCCTCTACAAAGACCTCGATAAATTCCTTGCCGATGATTTTGCGCTTGGTCTCCGGGTCGGAAACCCCTGCCAGCAGGTCCAGGAAACGGTCGGTGGCGTCTACGTAAACCAGATTGGCGTCCAGCTCCTGACCGAAAATGCGGATGACGTCCTCACTTTCGCCCTTGCGCATCAGACCGTGGTTTACGTGTACGCAGACCAGCTGCTTGCCGATGGCCTTAATCAGCAGAGCGGCGACTACGGAAGAGTCAACACCGCCGCTGAGCGCCAGCAGCACCTTCTTATCGCCCACCTGGGCACGGACAGCGGCCACCTGTTCGTCGATAAAGGCTTTTGCCAGAGCAGGGGTGGTAATGCGCTGCATAGATTCGGGACGTACATTGCTACTCATATGGGTTTCCTCCATAAACCATCAAAATATACCGTAATTATACAACTGTTTTTTTCGCTGTGCAAGAAAAAAATATGGATTTCGGCAACTTTTTTAATCCAGCGCCAAGCCGAAATAACCGATGGCGGGGCAGCTGTCTGTCAGTGGCAGGCACATTGCAAAATCTCTGCCCGGGCCGGGGGTGCGGAAACGGCCTGTTTCGGCGCTTAGCGTCCGCAGGATTTCCGGTGCGGCGTCAGGATTCCCCAGCAGCTCCTGCACATAGAGGGTGCTGCCTTCTGCTGCGGCTGCCAACAGGAAATCTGCGCCCTCGTAAAAGCGGGCGTAGGTGTGCAGATAGCTTAGCGCTGCTGTTTCTTGTACCACGCTGCCTGCCGGCAGAAAGGTGTTCCGCAGCTTGGCATAGCGGTCGGGGCCAATTTCCGTCAGCGCCGCGGACGTGTCCGCCGGGGTGCAGGTGAACTCCGTTACGGTACTTGCGGTGCGGTAGCCCATAGCCCCATAAAAGGCAAACAGCTCCCCACTTCCCGGCACCAGCACAGCGCCGGCGTAACCCCGGTTTTGCAAAATGCGGTGGGTTTCGTCCATTAGGCGGTGGGCAAGACCCTTGCCCCGGTGCTGTTTGGCGGTAGCCACGGCATAGATGTAGGCAAGCTTTTGCCCGTCTAAATGGCAGTCAAACCAGTACAGGGCGCTCACCGGCTCACCGTTTTCCAAAATGCTGTGGTGGCGGTCAGGGGAGAAGCCGGTGGCAAAAAAGGCGTCGATGGTATCTTGGGTGTCGCCGAAGGCCTCTGCCCACAGGTGCTTTAAGGCGTCAGCATTCATAGCCGTCCTCCTTCAGGCACGCCCACCCCTTTTCAATCAGCCGGTCGGGGCAGTAAGACAGCTTTGCCTTCCGCAGACCCTCCAGACCCATATCGTCTTCCCGGTTGAGCCATTGCAGGCGGGGGTATTTCTCCTGCAAATAGCGGGCAAACTCCCGATTGATGGCGGCGTACGCCCCGTCCCAGCCCTCGGCGGCCTTTTCAAAATGCACGTCGAAGGTGTCCTCCGACAGGGCAGAGCCGAGGGTCATAGCAATGATTTGTCCTTTGTCCTCCAGCACCAGTCCCTCCATACCCAGCGCTTGCCGGTTTCGCAGCGCCTTGGTGATGGCTACCTGCTCCAAATGGAAGCTGGCGGTGGGGTCAGCGGCCTTACGCTGGGCGTACCACTGCTCCAGAAAGGCAAGCACCTGCGCCGTGTTTTCATCGGTGATGGGGGCGGTGGTGCAGTTTGGGTGGAGCAGGCGGAAGCGGTTGCAGTGGTTGCGCTTGCGCTGGAGCTTTTTGCCCTTTAATTCTGCCAGGTCGTGGACAGAGTAGACGTAGTCGAAGCTGTCCCGGTCCGGCTGGAAGTAGAAGGCATCGGGATACCACTGCTCCAAAAGCTGTTGGTCGCCGCCGGTCAGACCGGTGAGCCGGCAGGGGATACCCCGCTTCCGGGAATCGGAGATGATGGCGTCCAGCGTAGGTTTGAGATTTTCACCCAAGGGGAACAGGTAGACGCTCTTTCGGTTGAACTGGCAGAAAAATGCCAGATTGCCCTCGTGTATTGTTGCCTTCTGCCGTCCCCACAAAAACAGGTTTGCAAAGCTGTACTCACAGCCCCGCTCCGGGGAGTGCAGGAGAAATTTGTCATAAACGGCCTTGTCCTCCGGCTTAAGCGCCGCAAATTCCAACATATTCGTCACATCCTTTGTAGACACTATAGCATATTTTTTGCTTTTTCTCAACGAAAATTCTTGGTTGACAATCCGGATGCTTTCAAGATAAAATAAAATGGAGATATTATGAAAGGAGCGCGTACTATGGATTCCGGAAACAGTGGCAATATACCTGACCGAAGTAGACGGCAGTCCGTAGGCGGACGCTGCTGACGCTTTGGTACAGGTGTGACTTTTATAAAAGGGAGGAACACCGATGACCGAACGGTTTGAAATTTTGGAAAAAGCATTGATTCAAATGCTGGAAGAAAAGAAGTATACGGCGCTGCGGGATGTTCTGGTGACGATGAATCCTGCGGATATTGCCGCGCTCTTTGACGGCCTGCAGGCCCATAGAGTGACCATTATGTACCGGCTGCTGCCTAAGGAATTGGCGGCGGAGACCTTCGTGGAAATGGAGCCGGACAAACAGGAGCTGCTCATCGACAGCTTTTCCGACAGCGAGCTGAAGGAAGTGCTGGATGAGCTGTATGTGGACGACGCGGCTGACTTGGTAGAGGAGATGCCGGCCAATGTGGTGCGGCGTATTTTGAAGCACGCAGACCCGGAGATGCGCAAGTCCATCAATCAGATTCTGCGGTATCCGGAAAATTCCGCCGGCTCACTGATGACCACGGAGTATGTCACATTGCGGCCGGAGATGACCGTGGGGGAGAGCATCCTGCGGATTCGCCGGCAGGGCGTGGACAAGGAGACCATCTACACCTGCTACGTCACCAAAGACAGGACGCTTTTGGGTCTTGTGACGGTGAAGGAGCTTCTGCTGACCGAGGACGACGAAACCCCGGTGGAAGAAATTATGTTAACCAACCCCATCTGCGTGACCACCCTTACCGACCAGGAAGAGGTGGCGCGGATGTTCAGCAAGTATAATTTCCTTGCCCTGCCTGTGGTGGACAGGGAAAACCGAATGGTGGGTATCATTACCTTTGATGACGCGATGGACGTTATCGAAGAAGAGACCACGGAGGATATGGAACTGATGGGCGGTATGCTGCCGTCAGAAAAGACCTATCTGAAAAGCAGCATTTGGGAGCTGTTCAAAAACCGGATTCCCTGGCTGCTGCTATTGATGGTTTCTGCCACCTTTACAGGAATGATTATCACCTCTTTCGAGGACGCACTGGCTGCCCAGGCAGCGCTGATTGCCTTTATCCCGATGCTGATGGGTACGGGCGGTAACTCCGGCTCTCAGTCCTCGGTTACGGTGATTCGTGCGCTCAGTCTGAACGAGCTGAAGTTTTCCGATTTGTTCACGGTGCTGTGGAAGGAGCTGCGCACCTCTGTGCTGTGCGGCGTGGTGCTGGCAGTGGTGTGCTTCGGGAAAATCTGGCTGGTGGACAGAATGCTTTTAGGCAACACCCAGATTACCCTTATGGTGGACGCAGTGGTTTGCCTTGCTCTGCTGGTGACGGTGGTGGCGGCAAAGGTGGTGGGCGCGGTGCTGCCGATGGCGGCAAAGGCCATTAAGTTAGACCCGGCGGTGATGGCAAGCCCCTTTATCACCACCATTGTGGACGCCCTGTCGCTGCTGGTGTATTTCGTCTTTGCCAAAATGCTGCTGACCTTGTAAACTGGTCATATAATTTAATTCAAAACTGGTGCTTTGTTTATTGCCAGAAGGTGCTATAATGCAAGTATTCCAAATAAAGGGAGGCACACCCTATGGCAGGCAATCACCAAAGAATGCGAAAGCTGTGTATGGCTGCGCTGTTTGCGGCGCTGTGCTATATCGGCTTTACCTACTGTAAAATTGATATTCCCGTGGGCGCGGAGAAGACGGCGTTCCACTTGGGAAATGTATTTTGTGTTCTGGCGGCGCTGTTTTTGGGCGGCTTCTGGGGCGGTATGTCCGGCGCTGTGGGTATGACCATTGCGGATTTGACCACTGCCTACGTCACCTCCGCCCCCAAGACCTTTGTGCTGAAGCTGTGTATCGGTCTGATTACCGGTCTGATCGCCCACAGGGTATTCCGTATCAGCCGGGAGGAGGAGCGGAAAGTTCCCCTGTCGGCGGCTACGGTGCTCAGCTGCGCCGGCGGTATGGCATTTAATGTGGTGGCAGACCCGGTTGTGGGTTATTTCTACAAGACCTACGTGTTGGGCGTACCCCAGCAGGCGGCGTCCATCTGGGCAAAAATGGGCGCGGTGACCACGGCGGTAAACGCGGTGGTGGCAGTGATTGCAGCCAGCGTATTCTACCTTGCGCTGCGTCCCGCACTGAAGCGCAGCAGCCTGCTGCCGCAAGTATAGTAAAAACCCCCACCGGGAATTGAACAGAACCAGTAAAAACGGACAATAGACAAAATACCCCCTGATGTAGGATAATAACTACATTAGGGGGTATCGTTATGCAAAAAAGAAGATATACTAGAATAAAGGCAGTGGAAGCAGAAATACTTCGAATGCATT
>JAZTWB010000068.1:0-17231 GCA_045635645.1 Faecousia sp.
CGACTTCTGTGAGAATGTGCTGGCAATGCCCGTTACCCGGGGTCAAAAGACCGACAAGGAGAAGTTCAACGGCGCAGAGGCTACCTATACCATCGAGTGTATGATGCACGACCGGAAGGCTTTGCAGGCCGGTACCTCCCACTATTTCGGCGACGGCTTTGCCAAGGCCTTTGGCATTGAATTTACCGACAAGACCAACCAGAAGACCAACCCCCACGAGACCTCCTGGGGTGTATCTACCCGCTTGATTGGCGGCATTATTATGACCCACGGCGACAACAACGGTCTGGTGCTGCCCCCCAAGGTGGCGCCCATTCAGGTCATTGGGCTGCCCATCGCCCAGCATAAGCCCGGCGTTCTGGAGGCAGCCGAGGACATCAAGAGCCGCCTGTTGGCAGCCGGTCTGCGGGTAAAGGTGGATGATTCCGACAACTCTATGGGCTGGAAGTGCGCCGAGTACGAAATGAAGGGCGTGCCGCTGCGTGTGGAGTGCGGTCCCCGTGACCTGGAAAACGGACAGGTTGTCCTTGTCCGCAGAAACGACGGCGAGAAGGTTGTGGTAAAGCTGGACGAGCTGGAGCAGGCTGTTGCTCAGCAGCTGGAGCTGGTCCACGAGGGTATGTTTGCCCGCGCTAAGAAGAATCTGGAAGACCACATCTACGAGGCCCATTCTCTGGAGGAAGCCAAGCAGCTGCAGGAGAAGAACGGCGGCTTTATCAAGACAATGTGGTGCGGCGAATTAGAGTGCGAACTGAAGATGAAGGAGCAGGCAGGTATGTCCTCCCGCTGCATCCCGTTTGCACAGGAGAATTTGGGCGAGACATGCCCCATCTGCGGCAAACCTGCCAAGAAGATGATTCTCTGGGGAGTTGCTTATTAATGAAAAAACCGCGTGCTGTGAAGCACGCGGTTTTTGCTTTTACTTTCCGTTTGCCATACGGACGATGTCGCCCACGCCGTCCAAAACCATAGTGGGACGGTAAGCATAGGTGTGAAGGGTCTCCTTCGTGGAAATGCCGGAGAGCACCAGCACGGTGGACATACCCGTCTCCAGACCGGAGATAATATCGGTATCCATTCTGTCGCCGATCATCACTGCCTCTGCCGAGTGGCAGCCCAGCAGCTTTAGGCCTGTGCGCATCATCAGGGGATTGGGCTTTCCACAGAAATACGCCTGCGTGCCGGTGGCCATTTCAATGGGGGCAATCAGCGCCCGGCAGGCGGGGGCGATGCCCTTTTCAATAGGGCCGGTCACATCGGAGTTGGCGCCAATCAGCTTTGCGCCACCCAGCACCAGATTGGTGGCTTTGGTCAGCGTCTCCAGAGAGTAGGTTCTGCCTTCACCCACAACCACGTAATCGGGGTTAATGTCATTCATTGTGCAGCCGGCCTCGTACAGGGCGTTGAGCAGACCCGCTTCGCCGATGGCGTACACAGAACAGCCGGGACTTTGCTCCTTCAAAAAAGCGGCGGTAGCCAGCGCGCTGGTGTAGAAGTGACGTTCCGGCACGTCCAGACCCATACGGGCAAGACGCAGCTTCAACTCACAGGGCGTGTAGCCGCTGTTGTTGGTAAGGAACAGGTACTCTTTCTTTTCCGCGTTCAGCCAGTTGATAAATTCTACCACCCCGGGCAAGACCTTGTTGCCGTGATAGATGACACCGTCCATATCGCAGATAAAGCCTTTAATCTTGTTAAAATCCAGTTGGGACATAAATAGCCTCCTTATCAATGGTTTTCTTTCTTTTATGAAAACACAACCAGAGGAAAAAGTCAAGCAAAGGATTTGCCCATTGTATTATTTGTACAATTGTGGTATTCTAATCAAAAAAAGGGGGCAGGAATATGGAAAAAAAGCACATAGGTGTTTTGCAGGCGGTGCTGATTGGCCTGCTGGTTGTCTCCGGCGCTATCGCCGTGCCTGTATTGTGCCGGCCTTTTTATTACCTGCATATTGCGCCGCTGGAGCTTACCGATGCGGTAGACTTGTCCTTGGAACAGATAAAGGCTGCATACAGTGAGATGATGAACTACTGCATCGGCCTTTCGGATACCTTTTCTGTGGGAGCGCTTCCTTTTTCTCAAGAGGGCGCAGCGCATTTTGCGGATGTGCGCAAGCTGTTCGTGCTGGATTTGCGCGTGTTCTTCGGAGCGGCAGTGCTGCTGATTGCAAGCGCTGTTCTTGTCCGTAAAAGGCCGGTGCGCATAGGAGGACATACACCCGGATTTTGGGGCGCTGTGGGCGTGGGGATAACCTTTGTGACGGTGGGTGTACTGGCGGCAATGGATTTTGACCGCGCCTTTGTGGTGTTCCACGAGCTGTTCTTCCCGGGAAAGAGCAACTGGCTCTTTGACGGCAGGCGTGACCCTGTGATTTATATGCTTCCGGCGGAATTTTTCCGCAATTGCGCCATACTCATTCTGGCGTTGATTCTCCTGAGCTGCGGAGCTTTGCTTGTACACGACTTCCGAAAGAGAAGAACCACCGCTTGAATATCAAGCGGTGGTTCTTTGGCATATATATTAATAATTCTCCTTGCGCACCTCGAAGAATGCCTGGGGGTGATTACATACCGGGCAAACCTCGGGAGCGGCAGTGCCGGTGACCAGGTGACCGCAGTTGCGGCATTCCCACATCACAATGCCGGCCTTTTCAAAGACAGCCTTGGTCTCCACATTGTGCAGCAGTGCGCGATAACGCTCCTCGTGGGACTTCTCAATGGCAGCAACGCCACGGAACTGAGCAGCCAGCGCGGTGAAGCCCTCTTCTTCGGCTTCGCGCGCCATACGGTCGTACATATCGGTCCACTCGTAGTTCTCGCCCTGAGCAGCCTCCAGCAAATTCTCGGCAGTGTTGCCCAGCGCGCCCAGCGCCTTGAACCACAGCTTTGCGTGTTCCTTTTCGTTCTCAGCGGTCTGCAGGAACAGGGCGGCGATCTGCTCGTAGCCTGCCTTCTTGGCTACGCTGGCAAAATAGGTGTACTTGTTGCGGGCCTGGGATTCGCCTGCAAAGGCTTCCCACAGGTTTTTCTCGGTTTTGGTACCGGCATAGGGATTTTTCTTTTCCATAATGATGACCTCCAAATTTTTGTTAGTATGTGTTTTTTTCTTTCTTTTAGTATAGCAGAAGATTCGCTGTTGTCAAAGGAAAGATTGACTTATTAAGGGAAATATGGTATAAAAGGCGTGGCATTATACATAGATTTTTCGTGATAAAAACCCCCAAAAGAGGATATGTTATGATTAAGGAAAAACTGTTGGAAAGAAACCTGCCGGAGCTGCTGGTGATGAATAACGGCGACGCAGTTACCGCAGAAAACTGGGAGGCAAGAAGAGCAGAGCTTTTGGACTGCCTGCAGAAAAATCTGTACGGCTACACACCGCCTGCTCCCAAGGAGGTCCGTGCGGTGTATACCGGATCTGAGCGCTGGCTGACCTTTGGCGGCAAGGCAAAATCAGAGCTGTACGATATTTGCTTTGATACCCCCGGCGGGGAATTCTCTTTCCCCATTAAGGTTACCATTCCCACAAAGGTAGAGAAGCCTCCGGTGGTAGTGTACCTGTCCTTTGGCAGTCGGTATCCGCTGCCCATTGAGGAGATTGTCGATAGCGGCTTTGCTCTGGTGGAGATGTACTACCATACGGTAGAGCACGACGCAAACCATCCTGAAGATTATTTCGGACACTTTATTGGCGGTCTGGGTGAAAAATTTTTCGGCGGCCGTCAGCGGGAAAGAACAGAGTGTGGCAAGGTGGGCCTTTGGGCATACGCCGGCAGCCGGATTATGGACTATTTGCAGACCCGTGACGATATTAACAAAGAGCGGATTGCGGTGGCCGGTCACTCCAGATTGGGCAAAACCGCCCTCTGGTGCAAGGCGCAGGATCCCAGATTCTATCTGGCGCTGGGCAATAACACCAATTATGGCGGCGGCGGTTTGATTCGCGGACACATCGGTGAGGATGTACCGAATTTTCTGGAGGCGGGCAGCTTTGACTTCTTCTGCGAGGGCTGGAAGGACTTTCTGAACGTACCCCACGGGGAGCTTCCCTTTGACCAGCACTTTTTGCTGGCTTGCCACGCGCCGGGATTGGTTTACTTAACCGGTGCGACTGAAGATAAGGGTATGGACCCGCTGTCTGAATTTTTGTCCTGTCACGCTGCCAGTGAGGTCTATAAGCTGCTGGGCAAGCAGGGTCTTGTGTCCGCAGATGAAATGCCCGCGCCTTTGGAGACACTCCACGAGGGCGAGATTGGCTTCCATTACCGGGACGGCGGGCACTACTTATCCAGAGCGGACTGGATGCGATTTTTGGCGTTTTTTGAAAGACACCTTTAAGGAAGAAGGATATTATGTATCGGATTTCTGAACTTTACGACCTGTCCCACACGTTGGCTGCGGACTATTTAAAGCAATTTACCTACCCTTGGGAGGCGCTCAAGGGCATTAAGGATATGATTGTTGCGCTGGGCGAGTCTTTAGACGAGAACTACACACAGGTATCTGACCAGGTCTGGGTGCATAATACCGCTAAGGTTGCGCCTACTGCATATCTGGGCGCGCCCTGTATTATCGGCGCCAACACCGAGGTGCGCCACTGCGCATTTGTTCGGGGTGCTGCACTGGTGGGCGAAAACTGCGTGGTAGGCAATTCCGTGGAGCTGAAGAATGTGATTTTGTTTGACAATGTGCAGACACCTCACTACAACTATGTGGGCGACAGCATTCTGGGCTACAAGTCCCATATGGGCGCGGGTTCTATCACCTCCAACGTAAAGTCTGACAAGACCCTTGTTGTCATTCGTACCGCGCCGCCCATTGCCACGGAGCAAAAGAAGGTGGGCGCGATGCTGGGTGACTATGTGGAGGTTGGCTGCAACAGTGTGCTCAACCCCGGTACAGTCATTGGCAGATGCTCCAATGTTTACCCTCTGTCCTGCGTCCGCGGGGTAGTGCCGGCAAACAGTATTTATAAGACCGGCGGCGTAATCGTCGCCAAGAAAGAAGGCTAATATGGGAAAGTATTTCGGAACGGACGGTTTTCGCGGCGAAGCCAATGTGGATTTGACCGCGGACCACGCTTATAAGGTCGGCCGTTTTCTGGGCTGGTACTACGGCGAATTGAAGCGCCGGGCAGGGGAGGAGGAATCCCCTCGGGTGGTAATCGGCAAGGATACCCGCCGCTCCAGCTATATGTTTGAGTACGCGCTGGTTGCCGGTCTGACCGCTTCCGGTGCCGATGCCTATATGCTCCACGTAACCACCACACCCTCCGTTGCCTATGTGACACGGGTGGATGAATTTGATTGCGGCATTATGATTTCCGCCAGCCATAACCCCTACTACGACAACGGCATCAAGCTGCTTAACGGCTTGGGTGAAAAGATGGACGAGGAAACCATTGCACTGGTGGAGGCCTATATCGACGGAGAGCTGGAGCTGTTCGGCAAGCGCTGGACGGATCTGCCCTACGGCAAGCGTGACCGGGTTGGCTGCACCGTGGACTATGTTTCCGGACGTAACCGCTACATCGGCTACCTGATTTCTCTGGGCTTGTTCTCCTTTAAGGGTATGAAGGTGGGCCTTGACTGCGCCAACGGCGCGGCGTGGAACATCGCAAAGTCTGTTTTTGACGCGCTGGGTGCAAAAACTTACGTTATTAACGCAGACCCCGATGGTACCAATATCAATAACGAGGCAGGCTCTACCCATATTGAGGTGCTGCAGAAGTTTGTGGTGGATAATAATCTGGACGTGGGCTTTGCCTACGATGGCGACGCTGACCGCTGCCTGTGCGTGGACGAGAACGGCAAAATTGTGGACGGCGACCATATTCTGTATATCCTCGGTCAGTATATGCAAGGTCGCGGTCAGCTGGACAACAACACTGTTGTCACTACGGTGATGTCCAACTTCGGTCTGTATAAGGCCCTTGACGAAAAAGGCATTGGCTATGCCAAGACCGCTGTGGGCGACAAGTATGTGTACGAATATATGGTCAACAACGGCTGCCGTCTGGGCGGTGAGCAGTCCGGTCATATCATCATCTCCAAATACGCCACCACCGGCGACGGTATTTTGACCAGCTTGAAGATGATGGAAGTGATGCTGGCAAAGAAAAAGAAGATGAGCCAGCTGTGTGAGGGTCTGACCATTTATCCTCAGGTGCTGAAAAATGTGCGTGTGAAATCCAAGCCCGATGCCCAGAATGACCCTGTGGTGCAGCAGGCTGTCAATGCTGTGGCGGAGCGTCTGGGTGATTCCGGACGAATCCTGGTAAGAGAGTCCGGCACAGAGCCTGTGATTCGGGTTATGGTAGAAGCACCGAATAAAAATCTCTGTAAGGAATGTGTGGACCAGGTGGTGGATGTCATCTGCGCCCAAGGACACGCAAGAGTATAACGAAAGGTCACCGAAGAAATCTTCGGTGACCTTTTTGTATCCAAAGCGGGGGAAATACAGCTTGCATAACAATTGCCGGTGTGATAAAATAAAAGAAATATTGCGGCGTTTTGTCAGATGCCGACATTTTTGGTTGGGAGAAGCGCGTATGTATGCAAAGTTTTTTAAGAGACTGATGGATTTTGTGCTTTCGCTGATTGCGGTTTCTGTGCTGTCACCGGTGTTGGTACTGCTTATGATTGTGGGTGCAATTGCTATGGGCGGCAATCCTTTCTTCACCCAGCTGCGTCCCGGAAAAATCGACAGCAGGACCGGCGAGGAAAAAATCTTCAGACTCATTAAATTCCGTACCATGAGCAACAAAAAGGACAGCGACGGCAATCTGCTGCCGGATAGTGTGCGTCTGAACAAGTATGGACGGATTCTGCGTTCTACATCTCTGGACGAACTGCCGGAGCTGATCAATATTCTTGTGGGAGATATGTCCATCGTCGGTCCCAGACCGCTGCTGGTCAAGTATCTGCCCCGTTATACTTCTGAACAGCGCAGAAGACACCAGGTGCGTCCGGGTCTGACCGGTCTTGCGCAGGTGAGCGGACGAAACGCCATCAGCTGGGAGGACAAATTCCGGCTTGATGTGGAATATGTGGACAATATTACATTCTGGGGAGATATTAAAATCATTTTTCAAACAGCTATAAAGGTAGTCAAACGGGAAGGAATCAGTTCCGAAACGGCTGCTACTATGGAGGAGTTTATGGGCACACAGGAGCAGACAGTAAACTGAGCACATAAAAATCGGAAAAGGAGTGACGCGTATGCTTAACAGCAAGGGAAATATCATAGCCGAACTGCGCAGAGAGGCGGGGTATACCCAGAAGACGTTGGCAGAGGCGCTACATATTACCGACAAGGCTGTTTCAAAATGGGAACGGGGGTTGAGCCTGCCGGATGTCTCTATTTTGCCAAAGCTTTCGCTGCTCCTTGGCGCGGATATGTCACTGCTGCTTGCGCCCGACGGAAAGCGCCCCCACGAGGGCTGGTGCGGACTGATTGATTTGCGGAATTACAGGGTGGATTTGCGCCGGACGATCTATGATAAACCGCTGGTTTACTTTTTGCTGTCTCATTTTCTGCTGCTGAATGTGAGAAAAATTTGCGTCCTGACCACTTCGGAGAATCAGAAGTATCTGCAAGAGGGTGTTTTTTCAGACCTTGGCTTGGAGTTTACCTTTGATTTTGCCGATTGTGAAAATTACGATTTGATGATTCTCAGCAGCCCGTGCTTCCTGTTCGGATCGGACTTGACCCGCCAGTTTCAGGGCGCGATGGTTTCCGGCTCGGCGATGAAGCTGGTACCGGTAAATATGCCTGCTACCTTTGTGTTTTGCCCGGCGGAGTATGTGCCTGTATACCGGAAAAACCCGGAGTATTTGTATGAGATTGCGGTTGCTCGCACCCTGGGAAGGGGAATGGTCTGTATCAATATGGACAGTGCAGACGGCTGTATGGATGCGGCAGAGTTTGTAAAGATGTATCAGAAAAATACTGGCCTGCTTATCGGTAGTCTGGAAGAAATTTCTTATAAAAAAGGAATTATTTCCAGTGAAAAAGCATTAGAATTGGCAAAAAGTGTGCCATATTTAAGATGATTGCTCTCTGTGGCGAATATAACGGAAAAGTAAACCACCGGTAGGTTGAAAATTGACTGTTCGTGCGGTATTCTATATATCGTACGGACAGTTAATTTTTTTAACGAAAGGAAGATATTATGAAGAAACTGATTTCCCTAATTTTGGCGCTGACCCTGGTTTTCGGTCTGGTGGCTTGCGGTAACGCAGTAGAAGACGAGATCAAGTACGATGCTGATGGCAATCCCGATTTGACTGGCAGAACCCTTAAGATTGGCTATATCGGCAATATGACCGACTCTGACTGTGAGATTCAGCAGAACGTAATCAAGTTGTTTATGAACAAGTGGAACACTGAGGGTACTTTCTATGGTGCCAAGGTGGAGTTGGTTGCATATGACAACGGTAATAACGGCACACAGGACACTGAGATGTCCATTAAGAGTGCGCAGAAGTTGATCAGCAGCGATAAGGTGCAGATCATTATTCCTGCGCAGCTTTCCAACATTATTCAGGCTACCGGTGCATTGATCAACAGTGCAAAGGTTCTGGATATCGGTCTGGGCTTGTCTGTTACTTGGATGCAGCAAGGTTGGGATTATGTTTACCGCAGCGCTCTGTGTAATGATTTCCAGATTCCCTCTATCACAACTGCTATGAAGGATTTGAATCAGAAGAACATTGCTCTGCTGTATGCCAACACTGACAACTGCCTGACCTTCCGCGATTCTTTGAAGGCTGGTTGCAAGACCGATGGCATTAATATCGTTTGTGAGGAAATGCTGCCCTCTGCTTCTACCTCTGCAAGCAGCGGCACCGGCACCGGCATTACTGGACAGATTACCAAGGCAATTCAGTCCAATCCCGACGCCGTTTTCATTTCTCATATGGGCAATGAGTACGGTACTGTCGTTAAGCAGATTCGTCAGGCTGGCTACAAGGGTATGATTTACTTGGGACAGAACCTGTGGGCAGAAGAAATCGAGTCCATTGGTGATGAAGAGATCAACGGCGTTGTTCTGTGTACCCCTTACGTTACTTATATCAATGTTGAAGACTGCAAGGATGAGTTCCTGCGCAATGTTTTGAAATCCTATAAGGATGCATATGGTGTTTGCCCCACTTCCGAAATGGTATACAAGGCTTGGGACGCTATGCTTCTGGTTGAGAACGCGGTTCTGGCTGCTAAGTCCATTAAGGCTGAAGATATGCAAGCTGCCATTTCTACATTGAAGTTCGATGGCTGCGGCGGTGTTATGGATTTCACCACCGGCTCCAACGAGTGTTACTTTACTGCCCGTCCTTGGGTCTACACTGGACAGGGTGCAGCAGGTGGCGCAGTGGTTATGGAAGATTGGCTGGGCACTGAACTTGCTGATAAGATTGTGATTACCAACAGCAAGTAATTGTTCAAACTATATAAGTTTTTTAAAAATTATGACTAAGGGCGAGTCCGATCCTCGTATTCGCCCTTAGTCTATTTTCAAGATTGGTGTTTTGTTGAAGATATGAAGATTTTATTACAGTTATTGATCCCAGGTCTGTGCTTGGGATGTGTTTACGGTTTGAATGGCGTTGGCGCATCCTTGCTGTATAAGGGATCCCGTACTATAAATAATGCGCAGGGTTCAGTTGTAGGTATTGCTGCACTTTTGGGTTATACCTTGCAAAATGCTTTGGGCCTTGGATTGTTGGCCTCCACGCTAATCTCCACCGTTGCGATGTTCTTCTTTGGCGTGATTCTGCAGGTAGGCATCGTTTCCAGGGTGGAAAAGCGTTCCGCCGCCAATGTTGTTGTAGCAACTCTGGCATTGAGTTTGATTCTAACAAGTGCCAGCAACCTGATTTTCGGCACGATTGTATATGAATCTGCGGTTATTACGATCAATGGCAGCAAATACCTGCATATTGCAGCGGCGGATGTGGACATCCTTTGGTCCAATATTGTTGCTATTGGCGTTTCTTTTGTTGCAATGCTGGGTATCCATTTGTTCCTGAATAAGAGCAAATTCGGTTCCGGTATGCGCGCTGCGGCTATGGACCCTATGGCAGCAGAATCCTGTGGTATTAGTGTTGTGGCAACCCGTGCGGTTACCTGGGGCCTAATGTCTGCTTTGGGTGCGCTTGGTGGCTGTTTGACCGGTCCTCTGTTTGGAGTTAGTACTCGAATTGGCGTTGCGACCGGTGCCAAGGGCAATACCGGTGCGGTGCTGGGTGGTTACGGTAATATGTATGGCGCTATTATCGGCGGCATTATTATCGGTCTTGTAGAGACGGCTTTTGGCTACATTTACAGTCCTTATCAGATGGCCTTTACCAATGCGCTATTCCTGGTGTTCCTACTACTGCTTCCTCGTGGCATTATGAACGAGAAGGCGCTTGAGGAGGGCTAACATATGAAATTTGGTAAAATGACAAAGGGAAAGTTAGCACTTAGCATTGCTTCCTGCATACTTGCGCTTGTAATCCCTCTGCTGTGCAATCTGTTTGACAGTGGCGCATACCTTTTAAATGTTGTGAACTACGTTTTCGTTTATGTTATTGCCTCCACAGGTCTGAATATTATGACCGGTTATTCCGGTCAGATCAATCTTGGCGGCGCAGCCTATTTCTCCGTAGGTGCTTACGGCGTAGTGATTCTTTGTAACGCGGGCTTACCTACGGTGGTCAGTCTTCTTCTGGCAATGGCGATTGTTGCAATCTTCGGATTTCTCACTGCAATTCCCGCGGCAAAGCTGAAATTCCACTTCCTGGCGCTGGCGACTATGGCTGTTGGCGAGATCGTTAATAACCTGCTGGTTGTTTCTCCTGGTGGCATTACTAACGACACGCACGGTATGTTTGTCAGCTCTATGAAGTTGTTCGGTCTTACCTTTGACACGGATATGCAGTTGTACTATCTGCTGCTGATTGCCACGCTTATTTGCTTGGTATTTACCTGGGCATTTATCCGCTCCAGAACGGGCCGAGCCTGTGTGGCAACCCGAGACAGCGTGGATGCAGCAGGTAGCTGCGGTATTGATGTACGCAAGTACAAAATCATTGCAACTGTTGTTTCCTGTGTGATGATTGGCTTTGGCGGCTTCCTGTTTGCTTACTTAAACCGCTACATATCCCCTGATACGTTTGCGGCCGGTAAATCCACTATGTTTATGTCTATGGTAATGTTGGGAGGATCCGGTACTCTGTTAGGCCCTGCGATCGGCGCTGTTTTAATTACACTGATTATGGAAGTTTTGCGTGGCATTCCCGGTAGTGGTATGTATATGCAGATGTCTTATGGTGTTATTCTTTTGATCGTTATGATGTTCCTTCCCCAAGGCTTGTCCGGTTTGGTGGATAACCTGCGTCTGAAGAAGCTGAAAAAGAAAGTGGAAGAGGAGGACGCAGTATGCTTAAAGTAGAACACGTATGTTTAGAGTTTGACGGTCTGAAGGCGGTTGATGATGTTTGCCTGCGGGTAGAAAAAGGTTCTGTTACTGCATTGATCGGTCCTAACGGTGCCGGCAAGACCACACTGTTTAATATCATTGCCGGTGTTTATACTCCTAAGTCCGGTGATATTTATCTGGAAGGCGAGAAAATCACAGGTAAGAAGACTTTTGAGATTTGCAACGAAGGCATAGCGAGAACTTATCAGGTTATTAAGCTTTTCTCCGGTATGACTGTACTGGAAAATGTTTTGGTAGGTATGCATTGCCGTATGAAATCCGGGTTCTGGCAAGGCGTTTTTAAGACCAAGAAGACCCGAGAAGAGGAAAAAACTGCTTTACGGAAGGCACATGAGCTGTTAGAGCTGGTAGGTTTAAATAAGTATGCCGAGTTTCCTGCGGGCAGTTTGGCATACGGCCAACAGCGATTGTTGGAGATTGCCCGTGCTTTGGCATCCAATCCCAAACTGTTGCTCTTGGATGAGCCTGCAGCCGGCATGAACAGCACCGAAAAGATGGAACTGAATGAGCGTATTCGCGCAATGGTCAAAATGGGTGTTACAATTCTGATCGTTGAGCACGATATGGCTATGGTTATGAGTGTTGCTGATAAAATTTATGTAATTAGCTCCGGCAAGTATCTTGCGGAAGGCACAGCAGAGGAAATTTCGAATAACCAGGCAGTTATTGAGGCTTATCTGGGGAGAGGTGATATCTGATGGAGCATTTGTTGGAAGTCAAAGATCTTCATTACTTTTACGGCGGAATTCACGCAGTTAAAGGTATCGATCTGTACGTGGATAAGGGCGAGATTGTCGCAATCATCGGTGCGAACGGTGCAGGTAAATCTACTACCTTGAATACGATTGCTGGCTTAACAAATTCTTTAGGCGTGCGCGGACAGATTTTTTTTAAGGGTGAAAATATTGCAGGCAAAAGAGGCCACAGCATTTGTCAGAAGGGCATTATGGCTGTTGTGGAAGGTCGACACGTTTTTGCACAGATGACTGTTTATGAAAACTTGAAAATGGGCGCTTACCGCAGAAGAGATGCTGCTGAGATACAGAAAGATCTTCAAGATATTTATGAACTGTTTCCTCGCTTGGAAGAGAGAAAGAACCAGATGGCAGGTACCCTTTCCGGTGGTGAACAGCAGATGCTTGCGATTGGCAGGGCATTGATCAATAAGCCTGAGATTATTTTGTTGGACGAACCTTCTTTGGGCTTGGCACCCATTATTGTTGAGGATATTTTTAAAACCATTAAGAAGATCAACGAGCAAAGCGGTACAACTATTTTGTTAGTTGAGCAGAACTCCAGGATAGCACTGAATACTGCAAGCAGAGCGTATGTTTTGCAGAATGGTGATATTGCCCTTAGCGGTACTTGCCAAGAGTTACTCAGTGATAAGCGAGTTCAGGAAGCTTATTTGGGATTGGCGCACTAAGCCATCTGTTTTTACACATAGAACTGTAATATGAAAGGAGATCGGCAACTGCAATGAATAAACCACTTTCTGGAATTAAAGTTGTTGAATTAGCTGACTATGTTTCGGCTCCCGTGTGTGCGCGAATACTCGCCGATATGGGTGCGGAAGTAATTAAAATTGAAAGACACTCCGGTAATGCCTGGCGCGAAAACGGTAAGTCCAGCTGTCCGTGGAAGTTTAATGATGCGGTGAATCCCGGTTATGACATCAACAATACCGGCAAGCGTCACATTGTCTTAAATCTGAAAACGCCTGAAGGTTTGGCGGTTTGTCATCAACTGTTGGAAACTGCAGATGTGTTTGTTACCAATATGCGTGTGCAGGCACTAAAACGTCTGGGGTTAGACTATCCTTCTATTAAGGATAAGTATCCTAAGCTGATCTACGCCATTGGTCTGGGCTACGGAGAGAAGGGCGCAGATGCCAACAATCCCGCGTTTGACCACACCGCCTTCTGGGCAAGGACAGGCTTCCTGCTTGATATGGCACCTCTGTCTGATGACTATCATCCTGTTTTTCCTCCTTCCTCAATGGGTGACAACTTTACCGGTATGACACTGGCAACGGAAGTATGTTCTGCCCTCTTTAACCGGACCAAAACCGGCAAAGGAGATTATGTTCGATCCTCGTTGTTCCATAACGGCATTTTTGCTATGGGCGCTATGCAGATTGCGACCCAGGGTGGTGACGGCAGTGTTTATCCTCGTACCCGCCAGACACACGGTGTTGCTTACGGTGACTTTATGTGTAAAGATGGCCGATATGTATACATTGCTGCCGGTTATGCAGAAAAACTGATTGCAAAGGTCTTCTCCGTTATTGGTAGAGAGGACTTGATTGACAATCCCAAGTTTAATACTGCAGATGCAAGATTGGAAAATGCTGACGAAATGTATGATATCATTAAAGAGGCTGTTCTGCAGCGTACTTGCGATGAATGGTTGGCTTTCGCAAAAGAGGCAGATATTCCTATGGTTAAGATGCAGCATTTCAGTGAAGTTTATGAGGATGAGCAGGCGATAGTCAACGGTTATGTGCAGGATGTGGTGTATCCTTCCGGTGTAACTTATAAGATTTCCTCTAGCCCCATTGAGATGGATTCCATCGGTGAACTCCACACCGCGCCTACCAAGGCAATCGGTGAGGATACCGAGGTTGTTTTGAAAGAATATGGATATACAGACCAGCAGCTTGTACAGATGCGGGCTGCGGGCATTATTAACTGAGAGAAGGTATTGATATGGTTCTTGGTATTTACGGTGCCAGTGGTTTAGGCACAGAATACGAATATGCGGCAACGATTATTCAGGATAGAACGCCTCGCTGGGAGGAAATTGTATTCATTGACGATACACCCGAGAAAATTGGAACTACTTTGGTAAATCGTACGGTTATGGGTTTTGAGCAGGCCCTTGAAAAGTACGGTATGGATGGCATTGAGTTTATCGTCAGCATTGGTGAACCGGCGCTTAGAGAGATTGTATTTAAGAAGATTTCCGATCGTGGCGTTTTGATTACAAACCTTATACACCCGGACATTAAAATTAATGACAGTTTCTCTTGTGGTAAGGGAATACTGATTCACGGCGGTAATTGTACCCCCCCGTGTTCTCATTTTGGTAACAACATCTTGGTTCAGGGCACAGCCATTATGGGACATCATTTGACTGTGGGTGACAATGTGGTTATTTCTTCTTTGGCTTTTGTCCCCGGTAATGTTACCATTGGTAAAAATGCCTATATTGGTCCTAGCTGCTGCATTCGTAACGGATTAACTATCGGAGAAAATGCAATCATTGGTATGGGTGCTGTCGTCACAAAGGATGTGCCTGACAATGCTGTTGTGTATGGAAATCCTGCAAAAATTATGCGTTATAACGAAAATGGCAGAGTTTTTAGCAAGTAATAAAAAAGCATCCCGAGTGAAATTCGGGATGCTTTTTTGTTGGACAGAGGAAGGCCTTTAAAGAAGACGGTTGAAATAAAAAGTTGGATGTGCTACAATACAATACATAAAATATAGTGATTCTTGCCGAAGTAAACAATTTTTATATGGTATATGTTTAATTGGAGATACAATTATGAATCGAAATTTTAAAATTCGTAGTTGGGATTGGCTGTTGGTTTTCGCGTTAGTGCTGGCCCCGATGACAAGCTTAAGAATAGCGAAGGTGGGTCCGGCTGAACTGTTATGTGCTGTTTGGGCAGTGCGACATATAAGCTTTAAATCGTTTAAAGTAGATAGTATAGTGTGTTTTCTTGTTTCGATTTTTGCGTGTATGTTTCTGGGCACACTTATCTGTGTGCTTATTGCACCCGATGAAGCCAGTCCAACTGGCTTGTTAACGTGGGTTTATCTGTTTTTTATAGCCTGTTACTTACATAGAGGAATCGAAAATAACACATTGGGATACAACGAGATGCTGTTTAATAAAGCGTGTGAGCTTTCTATATGGTGGTATTTGTTGTTGTATGTTTATTCTCTTAGTATCAGCAAATCCTTTCTGGGAATTCCAATGTGGTATTACAACCGATTCAGTGGAGGCGCGACAAATCCGCACCAAATTGCCTTATTGCTGTGTGTGCTTGTTCTTTGGTTTGGTAGACAAATTATTAAAGGCAATAAGCCGTTTAAAAGCATAATTTATATGGCGGCGGCATGGTTTCTTGAACTTGAAACACGTTCATCTACAGGTCTTGCATCTTTCGTTTTGGGATTGGTTACATTTGCTGTTATTATTCCGTTAACGAGAGTGGATTCACAAAAAACGAAAGTGTATATACTCGTCGTTGAAATTTTTGCTGGAATAGGGCTTGTTCTTTTGTTTGCAAACAAAATATTTGATTTTGTATATGATTGGATTGCCTCTGATCCGAATGGATTGGGAAGATTAGATATTTGGGATTCGGTTTCAGGGCTTATGTGGAAAAGTCCGGTATTTGGTTTGGGACCAGGTACGCATGGCACTACAGGCAATAATGGTGTTATTGAATTACATAATGGCTATCTTGAAATATTGGCAGCAACTGGAATTGTAGGCTTTATAGTATTGGTTTTACTTTCAGCAAAGACATTAAAAACGATTATACGTGGAGACATAACACTGTTGCCTATTATGGTGGGCCTCTATGCATATAATGTTGGAGGGTTTGCTTTCCGGAGATTGGTCTTTTGGCTTGTTTTTGTGTTTATAACAGTGATTGCAATGCAACAGGATAATAAAAAACCAGAATTGCCGAAAAAGAGTAAATGAAGCTCGTACTGAGTAGTGTTTAGCGCCATTGGCAAGCAAAAAATCTGCATCCCGAATCTCACGATTCGGGATGCTTTTTTGTTGGAAAAAGGACGGGCAGGGGAGAATACCTTTAACCAGGAGGTGAGGCAATGTATGCCGCCGTATGGTTACTGCTCAGCGGTCTTTTGTGTTCTCTGCAGCTGTCGGCAGGGAGCTTTCCAAAACCATTGACTGCACAAGAAGAACAGCACTACCTGCAACTGTCCGCCCAGGGGGATTTGGAGGCGCGAAATATTCTGATTGAACGTAATCTCCGCCTTGTGGCGCACATTATGAAAAAATACTATGCCCAAACAGCCGACCAGGAGGACTTGATTTCCATTGGCACCATCGGACTGATTAAGGGAATCACAACCTTCGATACAAGCAAAGGTGCCAGACTGGCTACGTACGCAGCTCGTTGTGTGGAAAATGAAATTTTGATGTATTTCCGTGCCCAGCGGAAATCCAGCCACGATGTATCGCTGTCCGATTACATTGAAACGGGAACGGACGGCGCAGCGCTGTCGCTTATGGACGTGGTGGGTGACGATGAAGACCTGTCCGAGCGAATCAGCAACCGGGAGCAGATTTGCCAGGTGCGCAAGTTGGTGGATACCTGTCTGACGGAACAGGAGAGACAGGTGATTGCCTTGCGTTACGGCTTGCAGGACAGTAAACCCCGTCGCCAAAGGGAGGTTGCCGGGCTGGTGGGTATCAGCAGAAGCTATGTTTCGCGGATAGAAAAACGGGCGCTGGAGAAGCTGCGCGCCGGGTTGGAATGAATTTGAGAAAAGCCTTGACATTGTCACAAGTGGGTGATATAATAACCCGGCAATGGTGCGTAGGCACTCATGTTATACGGGCCCTTAGCTCAGTTGGTTAGAGCCTCCGGCTCATAACCGGATAGTCCCGGGTTCGAATCCCTGAGGGCCCACCAGAAAAAAAGACTTCGGTCTTTTATATAAATAGGGGTATAGCTCAATTGGTAGAGCGGCGGT
>JAZTWB010000069.1:0-3901 GCA_045635645.1 Faecousia sp.
AAGAAATGTTTCCCAACTCGTCCGGCTGCAGATAGGTGATCTCGTAGCCCTGATGTTCCAATTCATTCATACACCGCAGGATTGCGTGATGCTCCACTGCGGTGGTGATAATGTGCTTATTCCGTCTGCCGTAGCGCTTAATGGTACTGAAGATGGCCCAGTTGTCCGCCTCTGTGCCGCCGTAGGTGAAGAACACTCTGTCCGGCTCAGCGCCCAGCGCGGCAGCCACCTTGTGCCGGGCGGCGCGGAGCATTCCGGCGGTGTCGATTCCGAAGCTGTACAGGGCGCTGGGGTTGCCCCAATGCTCTGTCAGCGCGTCTGTCATCGCCGCCACTGCCTCCTTACAGGGCTTGGTGGTGGCGGAATTGTCCAAATAAATCATAAAGCTCACTTTCCTACGCAAAAGCGTTCAAAAATTCTGGCGGTAATGTCCTCCCGCACGGTGTTGCCGGTGACCTCGCCCATTGCCTCCATAGCGGCTTCCACATCGGTCAGCACTGCGTCCGGTGTCTGACCGGCATTTAACCCCTGCAAAGCCCGGAGCATACTCTCATAGGCGCGCCGAATGGCACCAAACTGCCGGGGGTTGGTTAAAATAGAGCCGTCGCAGGGGGTGTCGTTGGCAAACATTACATCCACCGCATCAGCAAGCTGCTGCAGACCCTCGCCGGTTTTGGTGCATACGGAAATCACCTGCATAAAGGGCAAATCCGAGGGGACAACCACAGCGCCCAAATCCGATTTATTGATAAGGGCGATGGCGTTTTCCGCGTCCATACAAGTGGCAATTACTTCTTTGTCCTCGTCCGTCAGCGGCTGTGAGCCGTCGCAGACGAACAGTACCAAATCGGCGTTTTCCACCGCTTGCTTGGAGCGCTCCACGCCCATAGCCTCAATCCGGTCATCGGTTTGCCGGATGCCGGCGGTGTCAATCAGCCGCAGACGGGTAGCGCCCAGCATCACCGTCTCTTCCACCGTGTCACGGGTAGTGCCGGCAATTTCTGTGACGATGACCCGCTCATAGCCTGCCAGGGCATTGAGCAGGCTGGACTTACCCACATTGGGTTTGCCCACGATGGCGGCGCTTACACCCTGCTTGAGAATCCGTCCCTGACCGTAGGTCTGCAGCAGGGCATACAGCGCCTTGGCGTGGGCGCGCAGGGTGTCCCGGTAGCTGTCAAGACCGAAATCCTCAATGTCCTCGTCGGGGTAATCCAGAACTGCGTGGAAATGGCTGCACAGGTCGGTCAGGCTATTGTAAATGGGCGCAAGCTTTTTTTGCAGCAGACCGCCTACCTGTCCGGCGGCATTGGCAGCGGCATCGGCGGTCTCGGCTTCAATCAAATCGATAACAGCCTCCGCCTGGGTCAAATCCAGCTGCCCATTCAGAAACGCCCGCTTGGTAAACTCTCCCCGCTTGGCGGGCACAGCACCCGCAGCAAACAGGGCGTCCAGACCTGCGGCAAGGACTGCCGGCGAGCCGTGGCAGTGAAACTCTACTGTATCTTCGCCGGTGTAGGTGTGGGGCGCGCGGGTGTAGACTGCCATACACTGGTCGATAACCCGACCCTTTGCGTCCTGCAGCGTGCCCAATACCAGCTTCCGGTTGGGCGCTTCCCAAAGGGGCGTGCCGCTGTTTAATGTAAAGACCTTTCCGGCAATTTGGGCGCAGCCGTCACCGCTTAAGCGCAGAATGCCGATGGCGCTGACCTGATTGCCGGTAGAGACGGCGGCGATTACAGAAGACATAGTGACCCTCCAAAACATTACATTATTATAATAATACCACCATCTTTTGTAAAATGCAATTATAAACCCTCCGGGGGCGGGGCAAACTACCCTAAGAGGTGAAATGATGAAAGAGCCAACCTATACCGGGGAATTGACGGACGAGAACATCTGTTATATTTTCCGAGATGCCGCGGATTTTATCCGTCGGGAGCTGCGCTGCGGAGAGTATACCCTCTATGCCTATGCCATTGACGGACTGATTGCCTCCGCCTATGCTTCTGACTATATTTTTAAGCCGATTACCCAGCACCTGCGGGGTGACTCGGTGCAGCAGCTGTACCGGCGGGCGCTGGACGGAATGATTTATAATAATGTAGCAAGAGCCTGCGCGGACTTGGATACGGTTGCGCTGCTATTGGTAAACGGCTTCTGTGTGGTGCTGTTCCCCGGCGCGGGCGCGATTGGGTTTGAGGTCAGGACGCCGGACAAGCGGGGAACCTCTGCCCCGGAGGTGGAGAATACCGTAAAGGGCGCGAAGGATGCCTTTGTGGAAACCATTCGCTCCAACACCAGCTATATCCGCCGACATTTGCGCAGTCCCGATCTGCGGATGTACGAGACACAAGTGGGGAAGCGGAGTCTGACCAATGTGAGCATTCTTTGGCTGGAGGGGATTACAAATCCTCAGCTGGTAGAGCGAATGAAGGAGAGAATCGGGCAGATCGACATTGACGGTATGCTTTCCCCCTCCTCTGTAGAAGAGTACGTGACCGGCTCCCGGGCAACGGCGTTCCCGCTGATACAGTACACGGAACGGGCGGACAGATTCAGCCAGGGACTTTTAGACGGTCGGGTAGGACTGTTGGTGGACGGCTTGCCGGTGGGATATTTGGCGCCTGCAGACTTAATGTATTTGATGGAAAGTCCGGAAGACAGAGGACGGGATTATGTGGGTGCTTCGGCGGTGCGGGTGCTGCGGTATCTGGCATTGCTTACCAGCCTGCTGCTGCCGGGTATTTATATTGCCCTTGCCACCTATCACCAGGCAGTCATTCCGCTGCCAATGCTCCGGTCTATGATTGAGAGCAAGCAGAATGTACCCTTTACAACCATTTCCGAGGTCTTGGGTCTGCTGATCGCTTTTGAGCTGCTGCAGGAGTCCGGTATCCACCTGCCACAGGCGGTGGGGCAGTCAGTGTCGGTGGTGGGCGGTATCGTGGTGGGTACGGCTGCGGTGGAGGCGGGACTCATTTCTCCCGTGGCGCTGATTGCGGTAAGTATTGCTGGCATCTGCGGCTTTGTGTTGCCCAACCGGGACTTGGCAAATGCGGTGCGGGTGTGGCGGTTTGGAATCTGCCTGCTGGCAGCAGTGGGTGGACTTTACGGTGTAGCAGCAGGTGTAGTTATTCTTCTGGTGCATCTGGGGAGCTTGCGCTCTCTGGGCGTTGCGTATTTGTCCCGTTCCGGCAGAATTCTGCGCCCGCAGTTAAAGAAAATGAAATACCGCAACGGGAAACTGAAACCTCTGGACAGGAGGAATCAAAAGTGAAGCGAATCCTTATTTATATAGTAGTGTTGGTAGCGGTGTGGTTTGCGCCCGTAGAGGGGGCGAACGTAGGGCAGCTGCACCCAGTGGAAGCAGTTATGGTCACCCGGGAGGACAGGCAGATCGTTCTGACCACGGATACAGGTGATGTGGGGCAGGGTACGGACGGCTTGTCCGCTCTGGAGAATTTGAAGGCCACCACCGCCGGCACGATCTATCTGGATACGGCAGAATATCTGTTGCTGACCCAGGGAACGGAAGATGTGGCGCAGCAGCTGCGCAGTGCGCTTAAAAAGTCGGTGCGGGTGTGTATGGCAGAAGAAAATGTCGACCCGGTCACCGCCGCAAAATTTCTTGACGCGCATTCCGATTTGCCTTGTCTGAAAAGCTGGAAAACAGGAGATAAACTGCCTATTTTGCAGGCGATCGGAGAGAGATTTTTGCTGATAAAAAATAAATGAAAAATTTTTTAGAAAAATGAAAAAAAGATGTTGACAGGAGGGGTATGCTGTGTTAGAATGAACAGGCTCACCGCTTGGGCGGTGCTGATGTACCTTGTAAATTGAATAACGCAAAGACGAACAAGTAACACCTTGGACAATTATAAATGGAATTGTTTAAGCG
>JAZTWB010000070.1:0-4317 GCA_045635645.1 Faecousia sp.
TGGTCTTTTCCTGGGCGTTCATCTTCCGGTAGATGGAGTACACGTGCTTAATCCGTCCGTAGGCGGTGTTGTGAATGCCCATCGCGGTGAGCCGCTGGGAGATTTTCTCCTGAATGGTGTGCATAAATGCCTCGTCCTGCTCCTTGTGGGCGGACAGATAGCGCATAATGCCCTCATACTGCTCCGGCTCCAGATACCGCAGGGAAATGTCCTCTAACTCCCATTTGACCTTCTGCATACCAAGCCGGTGCGCCAGCGGCGCGTAGATGTCCATGGTCTCCCGGCATTTCAGCACCTGCTTTGCCGGGGTCTGGTACTGCATGGTGCGCATATTGTGCAGCCGGTCGGCAATCTTAATCAGCACCACCCGGATGTCCTTGCTCATCGCCATAAACATCTTCCGCAGATTCTCCATCTGGGCCTCCTCCGTGGAGGAGAAATTGGCGCGGGTCAGCTTGGTGACGCCCTCCACCAGCTCTGCGGCGGTCACGCCGAAGAGGGCGGAAATATCCTCAAAGGAGGCGTCGGTGTCCTCAATGCAGTCGTGGAGCAGCGCGCCCAAAACCGCGTCCATATCCAGACCCATCTCCGCCACGATTTCCGCCACGGCCAGTGGGTGAATGATGTAGGGTGAGCCGTCCTTGCGCAGCTGGTGGCAATGCTTTTCCTGGGCATAGTCCACCGCCTTGTTAATCAGCTCCATATCCGCGCCGGGCAGGTACTTGTTCACCGCGCGGCACATAGATTCATAGTGTTCAGCAAAGCTTTCCATAGAATTATCGCTCCTTTGCAGCAACCAGTCGCTGCATAGTCCGGCTCTCGTTCAGGTCTGCCTTGCTTTCCGCAGGCAGCAGCCGGATGGTTATATGTTTATGCTGCCGCTGGGTCTCCAGCAGACCCACATCGGCAAAAATGTCCAGACAGGTCAGCAATTTCCCCAAATCAAGGGGAATATCGTACCCACGGACAATCTTTCTGCACAGGCAGACGGGATTCTCCCGCAGGGGATTTTTCCTGCCGGACAGATACCGCCACACCGCCGCCAGCTCCGACCTCTCGGGCAGTAAGCCCTCGGCGTCCTGAGCGGTCAGCGTATCGGTGCGCAGACGGCGATAGGGGTCAGTATCGCAGCAGACCGCCCGGTTGCAGGCAGGGCGAATGTCCTGAATGTTCAGCTGCACCGTGCGCTCTCCCCGGAATTCGTTTATCTGGGGAACAAAGGCCACGTCTACCTGCTCCCCCTCGCAAACCGAAGCGGATTCAGCGGTGGCAGAGAAGAAGATGCCGTTAAAGCCGTGCTGCCGACTTTGCAGACGCAGCCGCAGGTGACGTCCGCCGCCCACGGCGCTAAGCCGCTCCACCGTCAGCTTTTCCATCACCAGCACCGGCTTGGGACAGCCGTTGCCGCAGGGCTCCAGCGCCTCCAAAGACAGAATGTTTTGCAATGTCAACAGCTCAGGCGGCACGGTGCAGTCCGCCTCCAGAACGGTTTTCGGACCGCTGCCGCAGTAAAATTCTCCCGCCAAGCGGCAGATTTCCCGGCGGAAATCGTCAATTTTATCCCGGTCAATGGTAAAGCCCGCCGCCAGCTCGTGACCGCCGTAGCTTTCCAGCAAGCCGGACAGCTCACTAAGCGCGGCAAACAGATTAAACCCACCAAAGCTGCGGGAGCTTGCCTTGCCCCGCTGTCCGTCTAAGCAAATCAAGAAGGTGGGACAGCTGTACTCCTCGGCAATCCGGCTGGCCACAATGCCCACCACGCCTTGATTCCACCGCTCGTCGGCCAGCACAATGGCCTCGGGCAACGGTCCGTCCGGCAGCTTTTCCACCACCTGGGCGTAGATTTCCGACTCCACCGCCTGCCGCTCCTTGTTCAGCTGGCACAGCGCCGCGGCGCATTCCTCGCCCTTTTGGGCGTCCTCCGTCAAAAACAGCTCCAGCGCCAAATCAATCTGGCACATCCGTCCCGCCGCGTTAATCCGGGGGCAGAGCATATAGCCCACCGTGGTGGCAGAGACGTTGTCCGGCTCGCAGCCGGAAAGCGCCATCAGCGCCCGCAGACCGGGGCGATGGGTCGCTTTCAGCATTTCCAGACCCTGGGCAACCATCGTGCGGTTTTCTCCCTGCAGGGTCATCACGTCGGCAACTGTGCCCAGGCAGACCATATCCCCGTACCGGCGCAGCACCTCCTGCTGGTCGCCGTGAAGGGCCGCTGCCAGCTTGAACGCCACGCCCACGCCGGACAAAAGCCGGTGGGGATAGCCGCCGTCAGGGCGGTGGGGATCTACCACAGCCACCGCCGCCGGCAGCTGCTCCTTGCACTCGTGGTGATCGGTAATCACCAAATCAATGCCCAGTTCCTTACAAAGCTGTGCCTCGTCCATGGCGGTGATGCCGCAGTCCACGGTAATAATCAGCTTCACGCCCTGCTCCCAGAGGGAGCGGATTGCCGCGGGATTCAGACCGTAGCCCTCCTCCAGCCGACCGGGGATGTAAGGCACGCAGGTACAGCCGCAGCTGCGCAAAAAATCCGTCAGCAGGCAGGTAGCGGTGATGCCGTCCACGTCGTAGTCGCCGAACACGGCGATTTTCTCGCCCCGCTCTATGGCCACAGCCACCCGTCCGGCGGCTTTGTCCATATCGGTCAGCAGGTAGGGGTCTATCAAGGGCGCATTGCAATCCAAATAACTGTCCGCCGCAGCCCCGTCCCCCAGACCCCGGGAGGCAAGCACCATTGCCGTCAGCGGCGCGTAGCCGCCCGATACCAGGGCGTTCACTTGCTCCGGTTTCGGCTCGGCCGTTTTCCACGTTCCGTATTTCAAACCATAACACATCCATTATATCATTTTCTTAATAGTATACCAAAAAATCCGCCAATACACAATAGAAAAGTTCTATAAACCGGACAGGCAGCGTAAATTGAGAATGGAGAATGTAATGAATTGACAATTGATAGTTGACAATTGACAATTGTTGTATTGCCTGCGGCAATTATTTAAATAAGTCGGCATTGCCGACACCTTAATTGTCCATTGACCATTGTCCATTGTCAATTACTCTTTGGAGGTATTTTATGAAACGATTTATCTGTGTATTTTGTATGGTTGCCATATTGCTGGCAGTGCCGGTAAGCGGTGTGGATATGGACATTCCCGCCAAGAGCGCGGTGCTGATGGACGTGGCAACCGGCACGGTTTTGTATGAGCAGGACGCCCACACGCCCTTAGCTCCCGCCAGCGTCACCAAGGTGATGACGATGCTGCTGATTATGGAGGCCATCGACGGCGGGCGCATTGGCTGGGACGACACCGTCACCACCTCGGAGGCCGCCGCCGCCAAGGGTGGCAGCCAGATTTTTCTGAAGGTGGGAGAGACAATGAGCGTGTCGGATATGGTGAAATCCATCGCCGTCAGCTCCGCAAACGACTGCGCCTGCGCGATGGCTGAGCACATTGCCGGTAGCGAGACCGCCTTCGTGGAGCTGATGAACAAGCGGGCAAAGGAACTGGGAATGAACGATACCAATTTCGTCAACTGCACCGGTCTTGACGATGATGACAGCGCCAAAGCCCACAAAACCTCCGCCTACGATATTGCGCTTATGTCCCGGGAGCTTCTGAAAAACCACCCGGACATCAAAAAGTTCACCACCATCTGGATGGACACCGTTCGAAACGGGGAATTCGGTCTGTCCAACACCAACAAGCTGGTGCGGTTTTATCAGGGCGCAACGGGTCTGAAAACCGGCTTTACCTCTCAGGCGGGCTACTGCCTGTCCGCGTCTGCCCTGCGGGAGGATATGGAGCTGGTGGCGGTGGTGATGGGGGCGGAGACCTCGAAAGACCGGTTTGCCGCCTGCAAATCGCTGCTGGATTACGGCTTTGCCACCTACGCGCTGATTACGCCCCAGTCCGAAAAAACGGAGCTGCCCGTAAAGCTGGGCGTTACCGACAAAGTCAATGCCATTCCCGCAGAGGAGGGAGCGGTGCTCATTGACAAGGGGCAGAAAAACCAGGTGACCCAGCAAGCGGAGCTTTTGGAATCCGTGACTGCGCCGGTGAGCAAGGGGCAGCGGCTGGGCACGCTGTACGTAAAGGCGGGGGAGCAGGTGCTGAAGGAAATCCCGCTGGTGGCTGAATCTTCCGTGGAAAAGCTCACCTTCGGGCAGATGTGGGGACGGATTTTGCGGCAGCTGGCAATGGCAACATAAAATAATTGACAATGGACAATGTACAATTGACAATTAATGTGTCAGCGTTGCCAACTTATTAAAAATTGACAATTGTCAACTGTCAATTGTCAATTCCCTGTGCAGGT
>JAZTWB010000071.1:0-14535 GCA_045635645.1 Faecousia sp.
AAATCAAACTTGGTTTGGACAAAGGGGTCGCGCCCCTCGGCCTGCAGCGCCGCCAGCTTATCCCGGCGGATCTGAGCCTGCTCAGAAACAGGCACTTCAGCCTGCGGTACAAACTTTGCCATAATTATCCCTCACGTGTTACTTCAATGACCTTCATTTCATAAGAGCCTGAAGGCGCATTGACACTGAATGTTTCCCCAACAGACTTGCCAACCACCGCGCGGCCAAAGGGAGAATCGTCAGAGAGCTTATTTTCCATAGGATTGGCTTCCTGAGAACCGGTGATTCTGTAGGTGGTCTTCTTTCCGTTCTCATCTTCCACCGTTACGGTGCAGCCCAGACCCACAAGACCGGAGGCTTCATTGACATCCTCGATAATCACTGCGTGGGACAGAATATCCTCAATCTCGGCAATGCGGCCGTAGAGCTTTGCCTGCTCATTCTTAGCAGCATCGTACTCGGAGTTTTCGGACAAGTCACCGTAGGAGCGGGCTTCCGCAATCATTGCGGCAATCTCACGCTCACGGGTGGTTTTTAAATAATTCAGTTCCTTTTCCAGATCAGCAAGACGCAAACTGGTAATCTTAAATTCCTTTGCCATAAACAACAAATCCTTTCTTGCGGAAAACTTTCCATATTCTTTTCTATTATAGGAAAAAATCCTACTTAAGTCAAGATTAATTCCCGTTTTTACTGATTTTTTGTTACAGCTTCCACCGCCGCCTGCAACTGGGGGTCCTCCACCGGAGAAAGCAGCTGGGCGTAAATCATTCCGGCGGTTTCCTCGTCCACTTCCACGGTCACATCCGGCGTCAGTCCGCCGGCTTCCGTCAGATTCACGCCGTTGGGGGTAAAGTACTTTCCTGTGGACAGATTCACCGCAGAGCCGTCGGCTAACTTGAGGGTATTTTGATAGTGACCCTTTCCGGTGGTCTTCTCTCCCACCACCGTTGCCCAGTCATATTCGTCCAGCGCAGCGGCAAAGAATTCCGCGGCGGAATAGCTGCTTCCGTTCACCAGCACCGCGATCGGCAGCTCCAGACAATCTGCATCGGAGCGGCGCTCCCCTTCCCGGCCTTTGTTATCCAGTTCCCGGAACAGCACACCTTCCGGCAGCAGATAGTCCAGCACCTTAATCATTTCATTTACATAGCCGCCGGGGTTATTGCGCACATCAAAAATCAGCTTTTGCGCGCCCTGCTCCTGCAGGGATTTTACCGCCGCAATGGTCTGTTCTGCGCAGTTTGTATTGAAATTGGCAATGCGCACATAGCCGATTACCCCGTCTAACAGTGTGCCCGTGGCGACAGCAACTTTAATTTCGCGGCGTTCCAGCGTAAAAGAGATTTGTTCTCCCTCCCGCAGTACCGCTACCGTCACCTGCGTTCCCGCTTCACCCCGAATTATATTTTTCACCTCGTCGGAGGTCAATGCGGTAACGTCCTGTCCCTGCGCCTGCACCAGAATATCACCGGGCAGAATTCCCGCCTTCTGGGCAGAGCCGCCGGGGGTTACGGATTTTATGACAAAGCCTTTTGTTTCCTTATCGCTGACGATGGTAATGCCGATGCCTACATAGGCGTTGTTCTTGTTTTCCACGTGGGCGGCATAATCCTCTGCGGAAATATAATAACTCCACCGGTCACCCAGCGCCTGCACCATTGCCGCAGCAGCGGCATCCTCTGCCTTCTGCATATCCGCCTGCCCGATAAAATTCTTCTGGATAACGTCCTTTAGCTGGGACAGCTTTTCATATTTTTCTCCCCACAGCGCAAGGGTAATCACCGAGGCAACCACTGCTACCAGCAGGTAGGACAGTGTCCTGCAAAGAAAGCGCCCCAGTGCAGTTTTTTTATTCATAAATACCACCTCAAAAACAAGGATTTCCCACAGCCCGGTATGGACTGTGGGACGAAATTATATGTCGATGTAATCAGCGGGATTGACCGTTTCTCCATTATTAAAAATGCCAAAATGCAGGTGGACACCGGTGGTGGCACCGCTTTGGCCGCAATAGCCGATGACCTGTCCGGCGAATACGAACTGACCCTGCTTTACATTGAAGTTACTCATATGCAGATAACAGGACTCATAGCCATCCATATGGTCCAGTTTCACGTGGTAGCCGTTCGTCTCATTATAGGTGGCAATGGTCACCGTGCCGCTACGAGTAGCAATAATGGGCGTACCCAAGGGACGTACAAGGTCAACACCGGAGTGGAACTTCTGTCCGCCCTGCACGGGATGCTCACGGTAGCCGTAGGGGCTGCTGCACACCGCATCCTTCATAGGATGCAGCCAAACCTGATTCTTCCGTTCTTCTGCCAAATCATAGGCTGATTCCAACTCTTCAATTTTGTCGGAAACCACGCCTTCCTCCTGCTTGGCTTTGTCCAAAAGCGCCTGCATTTCCCCGTTGGCGGTATTCAGCTGCTGCAAAAGCCGCTCGGTCTCTGCCAGCGCAGCTTGCAAATCCTGCTTTCCTGCCTCCAGTTCAGACTCCAACCTTATATTCTCCTGCTTGGTATCCTGCACGCCCCACACGGCAAAGCCCGTTGCCAGCATAAACGCCACCAGCATCACGTAGGGCAGGCATTTATGCAGCAGGCGCAGCAGGGTCTTCACAGGGGTATCGGTTTTCAATTCCATTCCTATTGTACTCCTAAGAGATGTTAATATACTTTGCGGGGTTCACCGCCACACCGTTATAATACACACCAAAGTGCAGGTGCGGGCCGGTGGATGTACCGGTAGAGCCACAGTAGCCGATTACCTGACCGGCAACCACATACTGACCGGGAGATACGATGTAATGGGTCATATGCAGATACTTGGTGGCAAAGCCGTCCATATGGTTAATGGTCACGTTGTAGCCGGAGCTCCAGTCATAAGAGGCAACCGTCACCTGTCCGCTGCGGGTGGCAACGATAGGTGTACCTTGGGGGGCGCACAAGTCCACGCCGTAGTGGAATCGCCAGTCACCGTAGACCGGATGCACGCGGTAGCCGAAGGGGCTGGAGAAAAGGGTATACCGAATGGGCAACAGCCAGACCACACCGTCAACTGTGTTGCTGGCAGAGCCGGAGCCGCTGCTGGGCTTCTGGGTTGCCAGCCACTCTTTGTATTCCCGTTCCTTCGCCTCGTCGTAGGCGTATTCCAAATCGTCAATCTTGCCGGCAACTTCGCTTTCCTTGCGCTCAGCTTCGTCCAGCAGCGCCTGATATTCGTCACCGATGGCAATGAGCTGCTTGAGCAGGTCATCAGCCTCTGCGCGGGATTCCTCAAGCTCCTTGGAGGTTTCTTCCAAATCCTTTTTGCTGGCCTCCAGGGCAGTCTTTTCGCTCTCCAGCTCAGTCTTGGCCGCTTCCACCACCTTGGCAGCTTCGTTCAGCTCCGTCAGACGGCGCTGGTCAGCAGCGGCGATTTCCTCAATCATACTCAGCCGGTCCAAAAAGTCAGAAAAGTCATTTGCCTTAAACAGCACAGACCAGTAGGACAGCTTGCCGTCCTCTTCCATCGCACGGATGCGCTCTTTATACTTGTCGCTGAGCGCCTGCCAGCGAGCGGTTGCCTCGTCCAGCTCTGTCTGCTTGTCGGCGATGAGGCTGCTGTAGGCGGTAATCTGCTCGTTGATATTGCGCACCTGGTCGTGGAGCAGGAAAATCTGCTGGTCAATGATGTTTTTCTTGGCCACCATATCTTCCATCTTGTCCATATTGGAAGAAATCTGACCTTCCAGCTTGTTAATTTCAGACTGGTTCTCTTTCAGCTTGTCCTGCAGCTGGTTGATTTCCTGCTTGATTTGGGCAGAGGATTTTGCCGCGCCCACAGGGGTTGGCAGTATGCTGGCAACAATGCCGAAAATCATCAGCGCCGCCAAAAGGCCTGCCATCAGGCTGACCCAGAATTTTTTTTGCTTCATAGGGTTCTCCTTAATACGGGGCTTACACATCCATAAACTTGCGAATAGAGGTCCAGCTGCCCACGATACCGACAAACAAACCTGCGGCAACGAAGGTCGCAATCATAGGCGCAAGCAATTCGGTAAAGGGCACAAAGCTGAACAGCTTCAGTGTATCCACTGCCGCCAGCCGGTTTACCAGAATGTTGTACATCGCCCACTCAATGAAGAAGGCAATCAACGCGCCCAGCATACCCAGCACAAAGCCCTCCACCACGAAAGGCAGACGGATAAAGCCGTTGGTAGCGCCCACCATCTTCATAATGGCAATCTCATCCTTACGGTCGTACATTGCCAGCTTAACCGTGTTGGAAATAATCAGAAGACTGACAACCAGCAGCACCGCAATCACCGCCACAGAGGCAATGTGCAGCACGTTCTGCAGGGTAAGGAAGCCCTCTGCCATCTCAAAGGCAGCGTTGATTTTTACAATACCGGTAATCGTCTCCAGCTGGGCAACCGTCTGCTCCATCAGCTCATTGTTTTCCAGCACCACCACATAGCGGTGACGCAGGTCCGTGGGGACCAGACCGCCAAAGGCGGGGTCGTCCTGATGGTCGGAAACGAATTCCTCCAGAGCCGTCTCACGGGACTTAAAGTCTGCTCTGTATACGTTGGGTACCTGGTTAATCTTGGTGCCGACGCTTCTGGCTTCCGCATCGGACAGATCGCTGTCTACGTAAGCAATGATTTCGTTGGTCTTGTTCAGGTCCTCCACCATAATGTTTACGTTGTAAACAAGGCACGAGAAGCTGCCCACAATGACCAGACACGCCACCGTTACCAACACGGCGGCAAAGGACATAAAGCCGTGGAGAAAGATTCCGCGGATGCCCTCTTTCATCAAATAACCCAGATTTGTTACCTTCATACTCTGTAATACCCATCCATTCCGTCATGGACCACCAAGCCGTCGTTGATGGCAATGACACGCTTTCCGAATCGCTCCACCAGATCCCGCTCGTGGGTAACCACCAGCATAGTGGTGCCCAGATTGTTGATTTCCTGCAGCAGACTCATAATTTCCAGAGAGCGGGCAGGGTCAAGGTTTCCGGTAGGCTCGTCGGCAATAATGGTTGAAGGATTGTTCACCAGCGCTCTTGCGATTGCAAGACGCTGCTGCTCACCGCCGGAAAGCTCCGTGGGGTGGCGGCGGCTCTTATTTTCCAGACCGACCAGCTCCAATATGTAGGGCACACGGTCCCGAATCTCACTCTCCCGGGCGCCGATGGCGCGCATAGCAAAGGCTACGTTTTCATAGACCGTCTTGGTATCAATCAGACGGAAATCCTGAAACACAACGCCCACAGTCCGCCGCAGGTAGGGAATCTCACGCTTGCGGATACGCTCCAGAGAGTAGCCGTTAACGTGGACCGTACCGGAGGTGGGCTTCAGCTCGCCGGTAATGAGCTTGATAATGGTGGACTTGCCGGAGCCGGAAGGTCCTACCAAAAAGGCAAACTCGCCGTCTTCAATTTGCATAGATACGCCACGCAGCGCCTGGGTGCCTACAGAATAGGATTTCGTCACATCGGTAAACTCAATCATAACTATTTCTCCAAGGTAATAATGTAACCAAATTGTAACACATTGTGGGGTTGCTGTCAATGTTTCTCCGCTGAAAAATACTGGAATCGAGGAAAAATACCACTGCCAATACAGAACTTTAAGCCGCACAAATATGTGCGGCTTAAAGAATATCATCGTGTTTCCCGGGAAGATAAGTACTTGCGGACCATCAGCGCCACCTTGAATACGATGGCGTGGTCAAACTGCCGCAGGTCAAGGCCCGTGAGCTTCTTGATTTTCTCAAGGCGGTAAACCAGCGTATTGCGGTGAACAAACAGCTTCCGGGAGGTTTCGGACACGTTCAGATTGTTTTCAAAGAACTTATTGATGGTAAACAGGGTCTCCTGATCCAGGGCATCAATAGAGCTCTTTTTAAAGATTTCGGACAGGAAAATTTCGCAAAGGGTAGTGGGCAGCTGATAAATCAGCCGGCCGCTACCCAGGTTTTCGTAGTTAATAATGCTGCGCTCCGTATCGAACACCTTGCCCACATCAATGGCGGTCTGGGCTTCCTTGTAGGAATCTGCCAGCTCCCGCAGGTGTTCGGCAACCGTGCCGATACCAATGATAGACTTAATGTGCAGCTCGTTTTTCAGGGTATCCTCCACATCACGGGCAATCTTTTCCAGCTCCTGTGCGGTGGGCTCGCCGGCAAGCTGTTTGATAATGGCGATGTCCATTTCGTTGATGCTCAGCACAAAGTCCTGCAGCTTATCGGGGAACAGGCCGGACAGCACGTCCACCGTAGACACATCGTTGCGGCCAATCTGCCGCACCAAAAATACCGCTCTGGGGGCATCGGTGGCAAAATGCAGTTCCTTGGCGCGTATGTAAATATCACCGGGAAGAATATTGTCCATAATGATATTCTTCACGAAGGTGCTGCGGTCGTGCTTTTCCTCGTAATAAACCTTGGCCTCGTTCAGGGCAACGTGGGCAAGACCGCACAGCAGCTTTGCCTGCTCATCGTCACCGGAGCAGAAAGCGGCATACTCAAGGTAATTGACACTGTTCAAAATTGCACGGAAGGTCTTCTGCCCGAAGGTGACAGTCTGGTCGCCGCTGCCGGTAACCTTCAGCGCAGCATCAGGCCAGCGCTCACCCAGCAGGGAAACATCGGTACAGGAAACCACGCTGCCATCGCTGTCAATGACACCGAAGACCCGGTCGGACACGCCTTTTAATTGCTGAATCACGCCTTGAAAAACATTATTGGACATTTTTCCAAGCCTCCCTTAGAATATTGCACAAATACGTATTTCACAAATTGCCCTGTCATTATATATCCATATTGCACAAATTGCAAGTACTTTTTGACATTTTGTTGCAAAAACAGCCTCCGTTTTTAGATAATATACCAATAAATCATCTCTTCCGGCGCTTTGGGAGATTGGAAAACCGCGCATTTCGACAGGATTTTTTCGTCATTTTGCTACATTCTAAGCAGCGCGGCAATTTCTGCCTCTGTCAGCTCACGTACCTGCCCTCTTGGCAGGTCGCCCAAGTGGATATCCCCCTCCTGCTGCCGCTCTAAATAGGTAACCGGCATACCGCAGGCAGCCAGCATCCGGCGGACCTGGTGGTACTTTCCCTCGCAGACGGTTACATAGCTCTCTCCCGGACCGATTGGCTCCAGTACCGCAGGCAGACATTTTGTGCCGTCCCCCAGCACCAACCCTTCTGCAAAGGCCGCCACCGCTTTCCCGTCGGCAGTGCCCTCGTGACGGGCATAGTAGCGCTTGGGCACTTCCTTCTTGGGGGAAATCAGTCTATGGAGCAGGTCACCGTCGTTGGTAAACAGCAAAAGGCCCTCCGTGGCCTTGTCCAGCCGTCCCACCGGCTTTAAATCCAGATGGCGGTACTCTGCCGGCAGAAGCTCCATAACCGTTTTGTCGGTTTTGTCCTCCGTGGCGGTCACGTAGCCTGCCGGCTTATTGAGCATCACCACTACCCTGCCCCGGCGGGTCAGTGTTTCACCGTTATAAACGACACTTTGGCTGTCGGAACTTATTTTCCGGCTGCCGTCCCGCTCCACCGCGCCATCAACCGTTACCGCACCTGTTTTAAGAATTCCTTTTACCTGACTGCGCGTGCCCACGCCGCAGTCACACAGAAATTTGTCCAACCGTTCCATAGTTCTCCGTTCTACCACCCCCGCTCAATGAATACGCTGTAATGTAATTTTGAACAGGAGGGATTTATTATGATGGTCATGACCGCAAAGGTCGATATAAAGAAAATTCTGATTGCACTGGCCGCCACTGCCGGCGTTATCATTGCGCTGATTCTGCTGCTGGGCGGCGGAGGCTCTTCCCAGCCCACCGGCGCGCCGTCTGTTGCAGGAAACGAGGGGCGGGTGCTGTTTCTGGAAAATCTAGGCTGGCAGGTCAGTGCCTCTCCGGTGGAGTCCGGACAGGTGCGGATTCCCCAGGAACAAAATGAGGTGTTCAGCCGCTACAACGACCTGCAAAAGAGCGCCCAGTATGACTTAAGCCAATACGCAGGAAAAACCGTTATGCGCTATGTGTACAAGGTCAACAATTTCCCCGGTGCTACCGAGCCGGTGTATGCCACGCTGCTGGTTTACAAGGACCAGGTCATCGGCGGTGACATCACCAACACCGCCGCAGGCGGCACAATGCAGGCGCTGACCAAAGCGGAACAGACCCCGCAAGAATAATATTATTCTATCACACAATCCCCGCCTTGACAAGGAACGCCGAATATGCTATGCTGACTTAAAACATAATATTCTTCGGGGCAGGGTGAAATTCCCGACCGGCGGTAAAAGTCCGCGAGCGTAGGCTGAGAGGCTGTCTCTCAGCCTATGCTGAATCGGTGCAATTCCGATACCGACTGTAAAGTCAGGATGGTAGAAGAAGCATAGTCATTTTATGCCCCGGGTATCTTTATGCCCGGGGCTTATTTTGTAACGGGGTGAGATTATGGCGGAATTTTGGTTGCAGGTACGGGAGAATCTCCTGTTTATCGCGTGCTGTGGCGGCATTGTGGCGGCACTGGTTGTGCTTTCCCGGGCAGCGGAGCATTTTTTGCCTGCCCGGCGGGAAATTACCAAGGCACGGCGACTGTGCATCGTTTCGGTATGCTCTGCCATCGCCTGTGTGCTGCATATGCTGGACTTCCCCATTTTGTTTTTGGCACCGGAGTTTTACAAGCTGGATTTCTCCGAGCTGCCGGTTATGCTGTGCGGCTTTTATTTAGGACCCTCTGCGGCAGTCGCCTGCGAGGCAGTGAAGATTCTGCTGAAGCTTTTGCTAAAGGGCACAAGCACCGCTTTTGTGGGGGATTTCGCCAACTTTGCTGTTGGCTGCAGTCTGGTGCTGCCGGCGGTGATTGTCTACCACATTAAAAAGACCCGCACCGGCGCGCTGCTTGGTCTGGTGCTGGGAACGGCGGTACTGACCGTATTCGGCAGCGCCTTTAACGCCATCTACCTGCTACCCAAATTCTCCCAGCTGTTCGGTCTGCCCCTGGAGAGCATTGTGGCAATGGGGGGCAAAATCAACGGCGGTATTACCTCTGTGCAGAGCTTTGTGCTGCTGGCGGTCGCCCCCTTAAATCTGATAAAGGGCGTAAGCGTGTCTCTGCTGACGCTTCTGCTGTACAAACGGGTTGCCCGTCCCCTGTTCGGCAAATAACAAAAAATCCACCGACTGATAGGTCGGTGGATTTTTATTATTCTTCAAACTCTTCCGGCTGGGCAAAGCCTTCTTCTTCCACAGGCACTTCTTCCTCTGCGGGCGGAATGACTTCCACAACCTTCTTCTTTCTGGGGGGCATACCCAAATCCTTCTTCCGGCAGATGAAGAGAAACACCGGCAGTGTCACTGTAAAGAATATGGACAGCACCAGGTACAGCACCGCATTGCCCGGGTCGCAGGAGCGGAAGTAATCATAGAAAGCCAGATACTCCTGCACCAACAGAACAACTGCCAGTACGGGCAGCGCCAGCACAATCAGCAAAGCAGGGGTCATCTGCTGGGTAATCGCACTGAACGAAATCGCTATGAGCGTCAAAATAACCGCTGCCGTGGTGATAATATTAAGCCCAAAAAGCGTCTTGCGGCGGTTTTTGATTCTACCCTTGACCACGTACTGATACTGGTCGGAAACACTGCCCAGTATCCACATGTTTCCAAAAGGCAGCCACGCCAGCCAGCCGTGGCGAATGCCCCGTCGGTTTGCAACCGTGTGCAGGCTGACGCTTTGAAGCACATAGACAATCAAAGAAAAGCCCATTGCCAACAGCATACACAGCAGGTACACCGCAAAGAACACGCCTGCCATACTGACAGCCGTCTCCGACTGAAAGGCATAGCTTTCAGGATAAGAAAAACCACCCATAATAGCACCTCACTTTATTAGGATATTTTTATTATAACACAGCCTAATGCAAAATGCAATTACAGCAGCCCAAGCAGCGCGTCGGTGTATTCTGCCGCTGTGGCGCCGTCGGCTGTACCGGTGACGGTGACATCGCACCGCTCCAGCGCGGACTCCAGTCGTTCGGCTGCTGCCGGCAGGCAAATATGCCGCAGCAGCATTGCCTCTGCCTTTAAGATACTGGCAGGGTTGGCGTAAGCGCCAAGGCCCTCTTCCATCATACGGGGGGCAGAGCCGTGAATGGCTTCAAACATCGCGTATTGGTCACCGATATTGGCGCTGCCGGCGGTACCCACGCCGCCCTGGATCTGGGCCGCCTCGTCGGTGATAATGTCACCGTAAAGGTTGGGCAGCAAAAATACCTGGAACTGATTGCGGATGCTCTCATTGACCAGATTGGCCGTCATAATATCGATATACCACTCATCGGCGGTAATCTCCGGGTACTCCGCCGCCACCTGCTGACAGATAGCAGAGAATTTGCCGTCGGTCTTTTTCATAATGTTCGCCTTGGTCACCACGGACACCCGTGTCTTTCCGTTCTGGCGGGCATAATCGAATGCCGCCCGGGCAATCCGGCGGGTGCCGGCATCGGTGGTCACCTTAAAGTCCACCGCCATACCGGGCAGCTCAACGCCCTTGCTTCCCAGCACGTATTCACCCTCGGTATTCTCCCGGTAGAACATCCAGTCAATGCCCTGCTCGGGAATGGACACAGGACGCACATTGGCGTACAAGTCCAGCTCCCGGCGCAGTGTCACGTTTGCGCTGGTCATAGTGCCGCCGTTGGGGGTGGTGGTAGGGCCTTTCAGCAGTACATCGCAGGTCTTGATCTGGGCCAGAGTATCTGCCGGAACAGGCTGATTCAGCGCCAGGCGGTTTTCAATGGTCAGACCTTCAATGTTTTTCAGCACCACCTTGCCGGTGGCAAGCTCTTTTTCCAGAAGCTTCTCCAGCACACGCACCGCCTGCTCCATAATGATAGGGCCAATGCCGTCGCCGGGGGCAATGCCCACGGTAACCGTATCCATTGCGGAAAAATCCTTTTTCGGCTTGTTCAGGGTTTCCACACGGGCAAGCTGCTCCTCCAGCAGGCACTTAAAATGTTCCAAAGCCTTTTCCATCAGCTGTTCTCCTTTGTGTAGTTCAGTAAACCGCCGCACAGCAGAATCTGCTGCTGACGAAGCGTAAATTCACCCTGCAGAACAATTTCTCTGCCGGTGGCTTCGTCGGTTGCCACCACTCTGCCGGCAGCAATGCCCTCTTTCAAGTTCCGGAAGGTGAGCTTACTGCCCTGTGTCAGTGCATCGTAGTCTGCCGGGTCTGCAAAGGTCAGCGGCAGAATACCGGCATTGATAAGATTGGCAATATGGATTCTTGCAAAGCTCTTGGCAATGACGCAGCGGATTCCCAGGTACATCGGCACCAGTGCGGCGTGCTCCCGGGAAGATCCCTGACCGTAGTTGCTGCCACCGATAATTACGCCGTCGCCTGCCGCCTTGGCCCGGTCTGCGAAGGTGGTATCACACACCTGGAAGCAGAACTGGGACAGAAACGGGATATTGGAGCGGTAAGGCAGAATCTTTGCGCCGGCGGGCATAATATGGTCAGTGGTGATGTTATCTCCCACCTTCAGCACCAGCTCTGCCTGCAGGGTATCTGCAAAGGGCTTGCTCTTGGGGAATTCCTTGATATTGGGTCCCCGCAGCACTTCGGCAGTCTTTGCCTGCTCCGGAGGCAAGGGGGCAAGCACCGCAGAATCGTCCACGGTAAAGCGCTCCGGCATTACCACCTGCTCTATGGGCTCCAGAGCAGTGGGGTCGGCAATTACACCGGCCAGCGCCGCTGCCACAGCCGTCTCCGGGGAAACCAGATAGACCTGGCCGTCCTTGGTGCCGCTGCGGCCTAAGAAATTGCGGTTAAAGGTACGCAGGCTCACGCCGCCGGAATTGGGTGAGAAGCCCATTCCGATACAAGGGCCGCAGGCACATTCCAGCACTCTGGCGCCGCTGGCTAAAATATCGCTCAGCGCGCCGCAGTCAGAGAGCATTCGCAGCACCTGCTTGGAGCCGGGAGAGATAGACAGGCTCACATTGGGGTGGATTGTTTTGCCCTTGAGCATTGCTGCCACCTTCAGCATATCGTACAGGGAAGAATTGGTACACGAGCCGATGCACACCTGGTCCACCTTTGTGCCGGCTACGGATTCCACACTCACCACATTATCGGGGCTGTGAGGACAGGCAATCATAGGCTTCAAGGCAGACAGGTCAATGGGGATAATCCGGTCATAGACTGCATCTTTATCGCTTGCAAGGGGAACATAGTCTGCCTCCCTGCCCTGCGCCTTTAAGAACGCACGGGTGGTTTCATCGGAGGGAAAAATCGAGGTGGTTGCACCCAGTTCCGTACCCATATTGGTGATGGTTGCTCGCTCGGGAACAGATAAGGTCTTAATGCCCTCGCCGCCCCACTCAATAATCGCGCCCACGCCGCCCTTAACGGAGAGGATACGAAGCAGCTCCAGACTTACGTCCTTGGCAGTTACGTAGGGGTTAAGCCTGCCGGTAAGCTCCACCTTGAACATTTTGGGCATATTGATATAGTAAGCGCCGCCACCCATAGCCACCGCCACGTCCAGTCCGCCGGCACCAAAGGCCAGCATACCGATACCGCCGCCGTTGGGGGTGTGGCTGTCGGAGCCGATAAGGGTCTTGCCGGGCTTACCGAATCTCTCAAGATGCACCTGGTGGCAAATACCGTTGCCGGGGCGGGAGAAGTACACGCCGTATTTGGCGGCAACTGTTTGCAGATACCGGTGGTCATCGGCGTTTTCAAAGCCGGACTGCAAGGTGTTGTGGTCTACGTATGCCACGCTCAGCTCCGTCTTTACCCGGTCGATACCCATCGTCTCCAGTTCCAGATACGCCATCGTGCCGGTGGCGTCCTGGGTCAATGTCTGGTCAATTTTCAGCGCCACTTGACTGCCCGGGGTCATATCTCCGTCCAGCTTATGGGCGGCAATAATTTTCTGTGCAATTGTCATTCCCATTTTACAGTCCTCCCAGCATATAGGCTTTTGCCTTTTCCATATGGGTGTCCATTGCCAGCTTTGCCTTTTCCGGGTCGCCGGACTGCAAAGCAGACAAAATGGCGTGGTGCTCCTGCATTGACAACACCGCCCGCTCCTGGTTCTTCATAACCGTCTTGCGGTAGCGGCGGGTCTTTCTGTGCAGGGGCATCAAGGCATCCCGAATGACAGAGCGCTTGCTCAGCTCACAGATGGTATCGTGGAACATATCGTCTGCGCCCTGCAGGTGGTCCACATCCCACTTGGACAGGTAAAAGTCCTGCAGGTCCATAATGTGCTCCAGCTCCTTCAGACCCTCCGGTGTCATATTCACACAGGCATAGTAGGCCGCCAGGCCCTCCACGCTGGAGCGGATATTCATAATATCCAGCAGGTCGTCGGAGGTAATGCCCAGCACCATAGAGCCCTTGCCTGTATCCTGAATCAGCCGCTCCTGCTCCAACCGGCGCAGGGCCTCACGAATAGGGGTACGGCTGACACCCAGCTGCTCCACCAGCTTCAGCTCCGTCAGCAGTTCACCGCGGGGGTATACGCCGTGAATAATATCGTCTTCCAGCTTGTCAAATACTCTGTCGGCCAGAGAGGTTGTTTGAAAGTTTTTCATTTTGACGCCACCCTTTCCTTAAAATCTGCCGGGCGCCAGCTCGGCTATCTTATCTTCCAATTCGGAGTTTGCCAGCACCGTTTGCCGGCCGTCCTCGTACTCTTTGTCAATCCAGTCCTTCATAGCAACCACCAGCGGATCGCGCTTATCCAGCTTATTCTCCCCCTGCAGGCGGTAGGCCTGGTTAATCCAGTAGGCAATGCCGGCCAAGCCGGAGGCCTTACCGATTTGCACGGTGGCAGGACGGTTGAGCAGCTTTTCAGTGTCAAAAATGGTGTAAATCTCCTGATCCTTCATCAGACCGTCAGCGTGGATACCGGCGCGGGTGACGTTGAAATTGCGGCCCACAAAGGGTGTCATATCCGGCACAGTGTAGCCGATATCCTTCTGGAAATATTCAGAAATTTCCGTAATAACCGTGGGATCCATTCCGTCCATAGAGCCGCGGAGCGATGCGTACTCAAAGACCATTGCCTCCAGCGGGATATTGCCGGTGCGCTCACCGATACCAAGGAGCGAACAGTTAACAGCGGAAGCGCCGTAAAGCCAAGCGGTAGAGGCGTTGGCAACGGACTTATAGAAGTCGTTATGACCGTGCCACTCCAGCAGCTCGCTGGGTACATCGGAGTAGTGCTGCAAGCCGTAGATAATGCCGGCTACAGACCGAGGCATGGCAGCTTCTGTGTAGGGAACGCCATAGCCCATGGTGTCACAGGCGCGAATCTTAACAGGTATACCAGCTTCCCTGCTCAGCTTCTGCAGTTCATTAACGAAAGGCACAACAAAACCATAGAAATCGGCACGGGTAATGTCCTCCAGATGACATCTGGGAATAACACCGGCTGCGAAGGCATCTTTAATGGTTCCTAAGTAATAATCCAGGCACTGCTGACGGGTCATCTTCAT
>JAZTWB010000072.1:0-42264 GCA_045635645.1 Faecousia sp.
GACGTTCGACCAGTTCATCAATACATACAGGACGCAGGCTGAAAAAGAGCTCCGCACTTCCTTCGTACTGGAAAAGATAGCCGGGCTTGAAGGCATAGAGGTCAGCGACGAAAGAGTCGAAAAAGAGATCGAAGACATGGCCAAATCTTACGGCATGGAGGTCGAGCAGTACAAGTCCTACATGCAGGAAGGCTATGAAGAGGAAATGAAGAACCAGTTGAAGCTTGGCATGGCGGCCGATATCATCCTTGAAGCCGCTGTAGAGACCGAAGCTGCCACACAGGAAGCCGAGGACGCTGAAAGAGCTGCGGCGAAGGCTGTTGAGGAAGCTATAAAGCAGGAAGCCGGAGAAGCAGAGGAAGCAGCTCCCGAGGCAGAGTGATAAAGGAGTTTTAACGATATGAGCCTTGTACCATATGTCATAGAACAGACAAGCCGCGGTGAGCGCAGCTATGATATTTTCTCCCGTCTGCTGAATGATCGCATTATTTTCCTGTCTGAAGAAGTCAACGATACCACTGCCAGCCTGATTGTTGCGCAGCTGCTGTATCTGGAGGCTCAGGATCCGGACAAGGATATTCAGTTCTATATCAACAGCCCCGGTGGCAGTGTCACTGCCGGTATGGCGATTTACGACACGATGCAGTACATTAAGTGCGATGTGGCTACCATTTGCGTAGGTATGGCGGCATCTATGGGTGCATTTTTGCTGTCTGCCGGCGCAAAAGGCAAGCGAATGGCGTTGCCCAATTCCGAGATTATGATTCACCAGCCTTCTGCCGGTACACAGGGTCAGATTACGGATATGGCAATCCATATGAAGCGTCTGGAAACCATCAAGGCACGGATGAATCGCATTTTGGCTGAGAACACAGGAAAAACTGTGGAGGAAGTTACCGATGCCTGTGAGCGCGATAACTTCATGACCTCTCAAGAGGCTATGGATTTCGGTCTGATCGACCGTGTTCTTGAGCGGCACTAATTAGAAAGGCGGACCTTGTTCATGTCAAAGACAGATGAACAGCAGATTCGTTGTTCCTTCTGCGGCAAGCAGGAATCCCAGGCGCGGCTGATTGCAGGCCCCGGCGTGTATATCTGCAGTGATTGTGTGCAGGCCTGCTGTGACCTGCTCCGTGAAGACGAATACAGCGACCAGGCACCCGATAAGCTTCCTACGCCTGCAGAAATCAAGGCGTATATGGATGGCTATATTATTGGTCAGGACGATGCCAAGGTTGCCTTGTCTGTGGCGGTATACAATCACTATAAGCGCATTTATCTGGCGTCTGATACGGATGTAGAGCTCCAGAAGAGCAATATTTTGCTCATCGGCCCGACAGGTTCCGGCAAGACCCTCTTTGCCCAAACTCTGGCCAAGATTCTGGATGTACCTTTTGCCATTGCCGATGCCACGACACTCACGGAAGCCGGCTACGTCGGCGACGATGTGGAGAATATCCTTGTGCGTCTTCTGCAGGCTGCTGACTTTGATTTGGAGCGGGCAGAGCGGGGTATTATCTATATTGACGAGATGGATAAAATTGCCCGTAAAAGCGAAAACACCTCTATTACACGAGATGTTTCCGGTGAGGGTGTCCAGCAGGCACTTTTAAAGATTCTGGAGGGAACGGTTGCCAATGTGCCTCCCCAGGGCGGCAGAAAGCACCCCCAACAGGAGACCATTCCTGTAGATACCTCCAAGATTCTCTTCATTTGCGGTGGTGCGTTTGACGGTCTCGAGAAAATTATTGAATCCAGAACGGACAAATCCGCAATCGGCTTTGATGCACCGGTTGAGAGCAAGAAAAACCGTGACATCGGTAAGCTGTTTTCTCAGGTGCAACCCCACGATTTGATTAAATTTGGTATTATTCCCGAGCTTGTGGGACGTATGCCGGTAATCACCAGCCTGCAGAATCTGAAGCAGGAGGATTTGGTCCGGATTCTCACCGAGCCAAAGAATGCACTGACAAAGCAGTATGAAGCGCTCCTTGCGATGGATAATGTAGTGCTGGAATTCCAGCCCAAGGCGTTGGAGGCTGTTGCCCAGAAGGCGGTTGACCGTCAAATCGGCGCCCGTGGTCTGCGTGCGGTTATGGAAGAAACCATGACCAAGATTATGTACGTAATTCCTTCTGACCTTTCCATTAAGAAGGTCGTAATTACGCCGGAGGCAATTGACGGAAAACAGCCGAAAATACTGCGGGACAAAACAAAACCGCGGGAGAAACTCTCCGCGAGAAAGTAATACTTTGAGGGGGTAGAATACTACCCCCTTTTGCTTCTTTTTAGAAAGGAGGATGAATATGAGCGGGAATTTTGTTTCCGGCAGGCTGCCTGTACTTGCATTGCGGGGGCTTGCGGTTTTCCCGGAGCAGACTGTCCATTTTGATATTGGACGTGTAAAGTCTGCGCTGGCGCTGGAATATGCGATGAAGCACGACCAAACGCTGATCCTTGTGCCGCAGAAAGATATTTTGGAAGATGATCCCGGGCTTTCCGGTCTGTTTCCCATTGGCACTGTTGTAAAGGTAAAGCAGATTCTGAAGGCCCAGAATGAAAATATGCGTGTGCTGGTGGAGGGTTTGCATAGAGCGAGAATCTTAGAACTGACCCAGAACGAGCCTTACCTGGCAGGCATTGTAGAGCCTGCTGTGGAGTTGCCTGTGAAGGACACTCTGCAGGGTAAGGCATTGTGCCGTGAGGCGGCAATGCTGTATTCCAGTTACAGTGAATTGGTTGAGCGCCCCTCCCAGAGCGTACAACTGAAGATTCTGGCGTCTGAGGATTGCAGCTATGTCGCTGATGCGATTGCCCAGAATTCCGGCATTGATTACCGCGACAAGGCCAAGTTGCTTTGTCAACTAAATCCTATGCGTAGAATGGAGAACACCCTGAAGCTTCTGCAGCAGGAAATCCAAATGCTGCATATCGAGGCGGATATTCAGGAAAAAACCCGCGCCAACATTGATCAGGACCAGCGGGATTACTATCTGCGTGAGCAGCTGAAGACCATTCGTGAGGAATTGGGTGAGGGCGATGATTACGCCGAATTTGCTGAATATGAGAAGAATATTCTGCTGCTGAACTTGCCCCAGGAGTCTGAGGAAAAGCTTCTTAAGGATTTACAGCGCCTGAAAAAACAGCCTTACGGCTCAGCAGAAGCATCTGTTTTGAGAAATTATCTGGATACCGTTTTAGAGCTGCCCTGGAATAAGGCAACCAAGGAACGGATTGACGTTGCGGCAGCAAGAAAGATTCTGGATAAGGACCACTTCGGTCTTGAAAAAGTTAAAAAGAGAATCCTCGAGACCATTGCAGTGCGTCAGATTGCGCCGGAAATGCCACCTCAGATTCTGTGTCTGGTTGGCCCTCCCGGCGTGGGTAAGACATCCGTTGCATATTCCATCGCCAAGAGTCTTAATCGCAAGCTTGCGCGTATTGCGTTGGGTGGTGTTCACGATGAGGCGGATATCCGCGGTCACAGAAAAACCTACGTAGGCGCAATGCCCGGCAGAATCCTGTCTGCGCTGATTCAAGCGGGCAGTTCCAACCCGCTGCTGCTGTTGGACGAAGTGGACAAAATGGGCGCAGATTACCGGGGTGACCCCAGCGCAGCCCTTTTGGAGGTGCTGGATGGGGAGCAGAACAAGACCTACCGTGACCATTATTTGGAGCTGCCCTTTGATTTGAGCAACGTGATGTTCATCACGACTGCCAATACCCTTGATACCATTCCCAGACCGCTCCTTGACAGAATGGAGATTATTGAGCTTGGCTCTTATACCGATGAAGAGAAGCTTATGATTGCAAAGAATCATCTGATTCCCAAGCAGCTGTCAAAGCACGGACTGAAGAAGACGCAGCTTAAAATTTCCGACGATGCGATTCGTGAGATTATCCGCTGCTATACCCGGGAATCCGGTGTGCGCAGCCTGGAGCGTTCTATTGCGGAAATTTGCAGAAAAACAGATATGCTTTTGGTTTCTGACGTGCCTGCAAAGCGTGTAAATATCCGTGGAAACAATGTGGAATCCTACTTGGGCACAAAGAAATTCCTGCCGGACAGACTGCCCTGTAACGATCAAGTGGGCCTGGTTACCGGCCTTGCCTGGACCGCAGTGGGTGGTGAAACCCTCGAGGTCGAGGTCAATGTAATGGACGGCTCCGGCAAGCTGGAGCTTACCGGAAACTTAGGCGACGTGATGAAGGAATCTGCCCACGCCGCGCTCAGCTACATTCGCGCAAATTGCGAAAAGCTGGGAATTGCCGCAGACTTCTATAAGACCAAAGATATTCACGTGCATTTCCCTGAGGGCGCTGTGCCTAAGGACGGTCCGTCTGCAGGTGTTACGGTGTGTACCGCTATGGTGTCTGCGCTAACAGGTGCGTCGGTGCGGCGGGATGTTGCTATGACCGGTGAAATCTCCCTCCGCGGTCGGGTTTTGCCCATCGGCGGCTTGAAAGAAAAGACTATGGCGGCCCTTCGTCACGGAATCCGTACAGTGATTATCCCGAAAGACAACGAACGGGATTTGGCAGATATCGACCAGACGGTCCGCAGCGCACTGAACTTTGTGACCGCGCAATCGGTAGACACAGTCTTGGAGACCGCACTGAACAAGGTCACCGAGGTCGTACCTGCTATTCTGGCGGATATTCCCGAGGATATTAAATCCAAAGGGCACACGCCTGTGATTCGCCAGTGAGGTGGAATTATGAACTTTAATAATGTTGAGTTTTTGATTTCTGCCGCAGCCACAAAGGATTTCCCGGGAAATAGATTGCCGGAAATCGTCTTTGCCGGTAAATCCAATGTGGGAAAATCCTCTGTAATTAACAGAATTCTTCAGCGGAAGAACTTTGCCCGTGTTGGCGAAACGCCGGGAAAGACGGTCCACGTAAATTACTTTGTCATTGACAAAACCTGCTATTTTGTTGACCTGCCGGGCTATGGCTATGCCAAAGTTCCCCAGAAGGAAAAAGAACGCTGGGGAAAGCTTATGGAGGCGTATTTTGCCGCACAGCGGATTGATTTGGGCGTTCTCATTGTCGACGCCCGCCACGCGCCTACTCAAAACGATATAACGATGGCAAACTGGTTTTTAGAAAGCGGCTGCCCCTTTGTTGTGGTAGCCAATAAGCTGGATAAGCTAAAAAAAAGCGAGCTGATTCCCAATCTGCAGACCATTCGGGAGGACTTGAGCCTTCCCGAAGACTGCAAGGTGATTGGTTTTTCAGCTGAAAAAGGAACAGGCCGCGAAGAGCTTGTGCATTTAATTTTAGACGCAGTCAATGCCTAAAAAGCCCCCCGCAGGTTATTACCTGCGGGGGATTCATTTTATAAAGCTTCTTTGGCTTCTTTTAATGCTTTTGCCAGCTGATCAGGGCAGGAGGTAGGCTTCATGCCGCAGTGAATGTCTTCGATTCGCTGGATAACCTCGTCGATATCCATACCTTCAACCAGTTTTCCAATACCCTGCAGATTGCCGTTGCAACCGCCCTTAAATTCCACATTCCGCACCTTGCCATCCTCAATTTCGAAATAAATCATCTGAGAACAAGTGCCTTTTGTTTTATATTCAAATTGCATAATAACATTCCTTTCTTTGCGCAATGGTTAGATACGCAACAAATTATACGATATTTCACCGAATTTTTCAAGAACGAATTGTTTGTTGACTTTCGGTTACCCTATCAAAAGGAGGGATATGCTATGGAGAATAAAAACAATGACAATCAGAAACCGCAGGACGAGCTGCTGGAATTGGGTGCGGATATATCAAAAACCAGTAAGGGAAATATCTATACGCTTACGATTATTGGACAGATTGAAGGACACCAGGTGCTGCCGGATACGGTAAAAACTACCAAGTACGAACACATTTTGCCTCTGCTTGCCGGACTTGAGGAGAGTGAGGAGATTGACGGCCTGCTTCTGCTTTTGAACACGGTGGGCGGTGATATCGAGGCAGGCCTTGCTATTGCTGAGATGATTGCCGGTATGAAGAAGCCGACAGTTTCCCTCGTTCTTGGCGGTGGACATTCTATTGGTATTCCGCTGGCTGTCTGCACAAAGAAGTCCTTTATAACCCGCACAGCCAGTATGACGGTTCACCCGGTGCGAATGACGGGTCTCGTGGTGGGCGCACCCCAAACATTCCGCTATTTTCATAGGATCCAAGAGCAGATTACAGATTTTGTAACTGCAAATTCAGCAATCACTAAAGAAGATTTTGAGGGATATATGATGGCGACAGGGGAGATGGCAACGGATGTGGGCACAATTCTCTACGGAAAAGATGCCGTAGCCTCTGGTCTGATTGATTCTCTGGGCGATCTGAATGATGCACTGACGGAACTGCACTCTATGATTAACCAACAAAAAGAGGAAAAGAAATAATTTTTAAGACACACTGGAAATTTTCAGCTTAATATGTTATTATAAGTTGAAAAGTTATGGAAGGAGGCAGGCTTAGTGTCGCTGATAGAAAGCATTGCATACGGTCTTGTGTCGGGTGCGGCAGAGTTTTTGCCTGTTTCCGCCCGGGCCCATCAAGCACTGCTTCGATATGTGTTTGGTGTGGACACCAGAAATTTCCTGCAGGAGTTTCTGGTACATATTGGTGTTCTGTTTGCGATTTTGTATAGCTGCAGAGATGTTCTGTTTCGCTTACAGAGAGAACACAGGAGTCAGAATGCAACAGTAAGAAGGCGCAAACACACACTTGATGCAAAAAGCTACTATGAATTGCGATTGCTGAAAACCGCTGCTGCGCCTTTGGTGGTGGGCCTGCTCCTTTCCTTGGTAACGGAAAAACTGGAACAGAAGCTGTTGTATATAATGGTGTTTCTAATTATCAACGGCATTATCCTGCTGCTTGCAGACCACTCCAGCCACGGCAATCGGGATTCGAGAACAATGAGTGGTTTAGATGGCATTGTGATGGGTTTGCTGGGCGCGTTGTCGGCTTTCCCCGGTATTTCCAGAACAGGTGTTGTCTCTGCCTACGCAGCACTGCGCGGTGCAGATAGCCAAAATATGACCAACTGGGCCGTCCTTTTAGGAATCCCTGCGATGTTATTTTTGGCTGCTTTTGATTTTATCAGACTGTTTATCTTTGGCTTTGGTGTTACGTCCTTTGGAGATTTCCTCTCTTGTGTTTTCTCCGGAATTGCAGCCTTTGGTGGCGGATTTTTAGGCATATCTTTTTTGAAGGCAATGCTGAGCCAGTTTGGCTTTTCCAAGTTTGCATACTACTGCTTGGGCGCCGGACTCTTTACCTTTGTTCTTTTCTTGATTACTTAATTTAGGAGGTATCTATGGCTGAACAAAAATATAAATCTCAGGCTGACCGGGCGGCTGCCCCTAAGAAAGAGAAGCCGAAGGCCCCAAAGACCTCCGCAAAAAAGAAGTCAAAGGGTGCGAAGGTTTCGGTTAACTCTGTACCGCCTCAGCGGAAAATTCCTGTAAGAGTGATTTCCTCTGTGACCTTTTTAGGTTTGTTCGTGCTGTTTCTTGTTATATTCTTCCAGCCGGAGGGCGTAGTCGTTAAGCTGTTAGAGAGCATAATTCACGGCTTAATCGGTCGGGTCGGTTTTGTTGTTTCCATTCCGGCACTTTTGTACTTATTCATCATTCACGCGTTCAGCGGTCAGCGCCCGGTGAAAATGCGTTCTATTTGCATTGGTATCTTTGTGGTTCTCTGCGGCTGTATTGCCCATTTAACCGTTGCTGATAAATCTGTCTCCTTTGATTTTTCGCTTCTTGGGCAGCTTTACACCGGCGGCATTGACGGCACGACGGGTGGTGTGGTTTGCGGCGGTATTGCATCGCTGTTTTACTGGCTGTTCCGTGGAATCCTCAGCTATATTCTCTTTATTTTGGGTGCGATTTTCACGCTGCTGGGCGGTATGCAGATTACAGTTTCCAGCATTATTCGCGCAATAGAGGACCGTCCCCGCCCCAACTGGGAGAAAAAGCCGGTTGAGCGGCAGGAGCCTGCCGCTGTGGTGGTTAACCACATTGCTAATAAGCATATTGAACACCTGGAGCACAAGCGGGAAAAGCAGAACAGACTCGCTGCCCAACAGGCTGAGCCAGTAAGTGCACCTGCACCCGTCAAGCGTGACGAGTCTAAGGTTGAGGATATGTTCCGGCAGATTGATGGGGATACAGAAAAACCTGTGTCTGCTGCCAGCGAGTTTGTGCCTGCGCCGGAAGAGCCGGAATCTCCCTCTAAAATGCCACCCTTTGACAAGGAAAATCCCATTGAAGAAAAGCCGGAACCTGTTGTTAAGAAGGTAAAACCGGAAAAGGTGACACCGAAAGAGGCGGAAACCTCTGCGCAACAGGTTGCAAAAGAAATCGAAGATTCACAGAAGCAAGAAAAGCCTGCCTACTGTTTTCCGCCCATTGACCTGCTGAATCTGCCTGCTCACGGCGCTGCGGACGGAACGATGGAAATGCGGGAGAATACCCGTAGACTGAATGAAACCCTGGCAAGCTTTAAGATTGATGCCCGTATTATCAACGTCACCCGTGGCCCCAGTGTAACCCGTTACGAGGTGGAACTGGAAAAGGGTGTGCGGCTGAATAAGCTGACCACTGCTGCCGACGATATTGCTTTAAGCCTTGGCGCAGTGGGTGTGCGTATTGCCGCCGTTCCTGGAAAGATTTCTGTGGTAGGTATTGAAGTGCCCAACAGAGCGGTTACAATGGTATCTCTGCGGGAGGTCATTGATTCCCAGGAATTTGTCAGAGCCAAGTCCAAATCCTCTTTCGCGGTGGGTAAAGACATCGGCGGCACCTGCATTGTTGGAAATATCGCTCGACTTCCTCATATGCTGATTGCGGGTACAACCGGCTCCGGTAAATCCGTGTGTATGAACTCAATCATCATTTCCTTGCTGTATAAGGCGAGCCCTGATGATGTGAAGCTGATTATGGTTGACCCCAAGATGGTGGAGCTGGGTATCTACAACGGCATTCCGCACCTGCTGATTCCTGTGGTCACAGATCCCAAGAAGGCTGCCGGATGGTTGCAGTGGGCGGTTTCTGAGATGATGCGCCGGTATAAAGCTATGTCCGATGCCGGTGTCCGGGATTTGGAGTCCTTTAACAGTATGATTGAAAGCCAGCAGATGGAGGGCAAGAAGATTCCGCAGGTGGTTGTGATTATCGACGAGCTGGCAGACCTTATGCTTGTGGCTGCCAAGGAAGTGGAAGAATCCATTTGCCGCATCGCCCAGATGGGTCGAGCCGCGGGTATCCACCTGGTTATCGCAACCCAGCGTCCTTCCGCAGACGTTATTACCGGTCTTATGAAGGCGAACATTCCCTCAAGAATTGCGTTCTCTGTGGCCTCTGCTATGGAATCAAGAATCATTCTGGACACGCAAGGCGCTGAAAAGCTGGTTGGCAAGGGTGATATGCTTTATGCACCCATTGGCAACGGCAAGCCCAGACGTGTGCAGGGTTGCTTTGTCAGCGATACCGAGGTGGAGGCGGTTGCCTCCTATGTGAAGGCAAACTTTGTAACCGACTACGACCAGGAGGTTATGGAGGAGATTGAGCGTAAGGCTCAGCAGACAGGCAACAAAGCCACTGCCGCTGAAGCCGAGCCCAATGCTGACGAGCTTGCCGGTGACGATATGCTGCCGGCGGCTGTGGACGTAATTCTGGAAACCGGTCAGGCATCCGTTTCTATGCTCCAGCGCCGGCTGAAGCTTGGTTATGCCCGTGCCGCCAGAATTGTGGACGAAATGGAGGAAAAGGGAATCGTCGGCCCGTTCCAGGGCAGTAAACCCAGGGATATTCTGATTACCAAGGAGCAGTGGGCATCAATGCGCTCCGGTGCAAACGAGCAGATGGCCCTTGACGATTATGCGGAATATGATGAATCGTCCGATGTTCCCGAAGAATTCTAATTCGTAATTATGTCAAAATTTGCATCGCATCCGGCGTACCGGAGCGACAGCAGGAGGTATAAAAAATGAATAACAAAACAAAAAAAGTAGTAGGAATTGGCCTGTTTACCGCCATAGTTGTGGTACTGCAGATGCTTGGTGGAGGCATTCGCGTTGGAACAATGTTCTCTATCTCGCTTGTGCTTGTACCCATCGTGGTAGGTGCAGCTGTTTACGGCTGGCAGGCGGGTGCATGGCTTGGATTTGCCTTTGGCGGTGCTGTACTTCTGTCCGGTGATGCAGCCGCATTCCTGGCAGTTAACCCTCTGGCAACCGTACTGGTTGTCCTGGTGAAGGGAACTGCGTGCGGTTTGGCTGCAGGTCTTATGTTTGCTGCATTACGGCGCTTTGGCGGCGTAATTGCGGTGCTGGGAGCTGCTGTTGTGTGTCCTCTGGTGAATACCGGCATTTTCCTTCTGGGTTGCCAGTTTTTCTTCCTGGAAACGGTCTCCCAGTGGGCAGCGGAAATGGGATATGCCAGCGCGGGCGCCTATATGTTCCTTGGTTTGGCGGGTATCAATTTCATAATTGAGTTTGGTGTCAACATGCTGCTTGCACCAATGATTACCCGTCTGATTTCCTACGCAAGTAAATAAAACAATATGATGAGCCGACAGCGATTGCTGTCGGCTTTTTCTTTGCATACCCCTACGAAACTGGCATAGGATTTTGGTAGGGTGATGCAAATGAGATGTGCGTGGACAGCGTATTTAAATCTTCTGCCCCACTGGATGCGGCAGGAAGTGGACAGGCTTGGTCGGGACAGTCTTCAGGAATTGCGATTGCGAATCGGACATAATCCGCAGCTATACCTACACAGTAAGACGGAGTATATAGAAAGAAATGTGCAAAAGGAGGATATTGCATTTGTAATCAATGCAGCGTCTATGTACTCTCCGTGGACGGCAGAGACAGCCAAACAGGGTTACTTGACAGCAGCAGGCGGACACAGAATCGGTATCTGTGGTGTCTGCACGGTATTAGACGGTGAAATAACCGGTATACGCCAAGCGAATTCTCTGTGCATACGGGTTGCCAGAGATTTTCCCGGTATTGGAGCCGGAGCATCAGAGGTCAGTGAGTCCATATTGATTATCGGACCGCCCGGCAGCGGAAAGACCACCCTGTTGCGAGATTTAATACGGATAAAGGCAAGCAGGGGAGACGGAAGCGTAGCAGTAGTGGACGAGCGTGAGGAGCTGTTTCCATTGCATATGGGCGTTCATTGCTTTTCAACAGGCTGCAGCACGGATATTCTAAGCGGCTGTTCAAAGGCTGAGGGAATTGATGCAGTGCTTCGCAGTATGAACCCTGCCTGGATTGCGGTTGACGAGATAACGGCACAGGAGGATTGTAAGGCATTGCTTCACGCCGGCTGGTGCGGTGTAAGGCTTTTGGCAACTGCCCACGCAGGCTCTGTACAGGACCTGCGGACAAGACCTGTATATCAGACCCTTTTAGAACACAGGCTTTTTACAACCGTATTGGTTTTACGCAAGGATAAGTCCTGGACGATGGAGAGGATATAATGATGTTTAAGCTACTGGGTGTTATTATGGTGATTTCCGCCTGTGGCGGTGTAGGTTTTCGGATTGCTGCAAACCATCGAAAAGAAGAAAACTGTCTGCGTCGGCTTGTGGGGATTTTGGATTTTATGGAGTGCGAACTTCAGTACAGACTGACGCCATTACCGGAGTTGTGCCGGCAGGCCGTCAGGGATTGCAGTGAATTGCCGGGCCCGGTGTTTTTAGAGCTGGCCTTGGAAATGGAAGCGCAGGTATCCCCGGATTTGCATTGCTGTATGACAGCGGCATTGAAAAACACAAAAGAGCTTCCTGTAATCACAAAAGGATGTATGACCCTTCTCGGTCAGTCTATCGGGCGGTTTGATTTACAAGGGCAGCTAAAGGGCTTAGAGAGTGTTCGTCAGGAGTGCAGAAGAAATCTGGACAAGCTAACCGCTAATCGGGATAGCCGTCTCAGAAGCTACCAAACCTTAGGCCTTTGCGCAGGTGCTGCATTGGCAATTCTGTTTATTTGACTATGGAAATTGACTTAATTTTCAAAATTGCTGCCGTTGGTATCATTGTGTCCATATTGAATCAAGTACTTTCCCGTTCCGGCAGAGAGGAGCAGGCGACTATGACCACACTAACAGGACTGATTGTGGTTTTGATGATTGTGGCGCAAAAGATTTCCGATTTGTTCGAAATGGTAAAACGGTTGTTTGACTTCTGATGGATATTTTTTTAAAAATTACTGCAGGCGTGCTGACTGCGCTCATTCTGTGGCTGTGTGTGAATAAGCATATGAAGGATATGTCGTTGCTGCTGACGCTTACTGTGTCCGCTATGGCTGTTATTGCAGCCGGCGTGTTCCTACGACCAATTGTTGACTTTTTTCGGCATCTACAAGAAATCGGAAATCTGGACAGAGATCTGCTTTCTGTGATTCTGAAGGCAGTTGGAATCGGCCTGCTTACTGAACTGTGTATTTTGATATGCACTGACGCCGGAAATGCAACAATGGGGAAGACTTTGCAAATTGTTTCGGCAGCGGTAATTCTGTGGGTATCACTTCCTGTATTTGAGAAGCTGCTGTCACTGCTGGATACAATATTGGGTACGGTATGAGAAAATGGATTGTGATGATATTACTTTTGTGTCTGACTGTGCAGCCGGTATCCGCACTGGATTTTGCTGCACCGGAGGCACCGGAAGTGGCAAAGCCTTATATGCCGGGGGAGCAAGAGACCTTTGCGCAGGGGTTGCTGTATATCCTGAAGACAGCCATATTTTCTTTCAGACCTGAGCTTGCCGGCGCATCCTGCGTTTGTCTTTCGTTAATTGCTGTAGCACTGCTGACGAGTATTGTAAATACGTTTTCGTCTGCGTCAGCCGGTGCTGTGCGTTTGACCGGCGCTGTGGTAATCGGCCTTTTGCTCCTGTCGCCTGTGGATACAATGGTCCGTTTGGGCGTTGACACGGCCAGCCGTTTAAGCGAATACGGCAAGCTGCTTCTGCCTGTTATGACAGGCGCAATGGCTGCACAGGGAGGCATTACAACCTCGGCAGCGCTCTATGCCGGAACAGTTTTCTTTGATACTGTGCTCAGTTCACTGCTTGTAAAGCTGATTGTACCGGCTATCTATATTTTTCTGTGCTTAAGCGTAGCAATCGGCGCGGTTGGGCAGGATATGCTCAAAAATGTCCGTGATTTTATAAAATCGGCAATGACTTGGTGCTTAAAGTGGATTTTGTATATTTTCACCGGTTATATGAGCATTACAGGTGTTGTCAGCGGTACGGTAGATGCTTCGGCGCTCAAGGCGGCAAAGCTGACAATCTCAGGCGCAGTGCCTGTTGTTGGCAGTATCCTCTCTGACGCGACAGAGGCAATTCTGGTCAGTGCGGGTGCGATGAAAAATGCGGCAGGGGTGTACGGCATATTTGCTCTGCTTGCGGTCTTTGTTGGCCCGTTCGTACAGATTGGAGTGCAATATTTGCTTTTAAAGCTATCAGCTGCTGTGTGCAGTGTGTTTGGTTACAAGCCGATTGTTGAGCTGGTCGAGGGCTTTTGCAGCGCTATGGGATTTGTGTTGGCGCTAACCGGAACGGTATGTGTTATGCTCCTTGTGAGCATTGTATGTTTTATGAGAGGTATGAGCGGATGAGAGACTATGTTATAAGCATTATTGCAGCTGCTATTGTGTGCGCAGTTGCAATTGGTTTGTTAGGAAACAAAACCGCTTCGGGACAAATTGTTAAGCTGCTTTGCGGGATTCTGATGGCAATCACGGTAATATCACCCCTTGCTAAAATTTCGTTTCACAATATTACCAATTATTTTGACGGCCTGACTGCCAACGCAGAACAATATGTATCAGAGGGGAAAATGGCTGGGCAGGAAAGCATCGACCGTATCATAAAGTCGCAAACGGAAGCATATATCTTGGACAAAGCCAATCGTATGGGTTTAGAGGTTGCTGTGGAGGTGGAGCTGGATGCGGGAAACCATTCGATCCCCGGTAAGGTGAAAATTACAGGCCATGTGCCGCCCTACGCAAAAACAGTACTGTGCGACTACATTGCGGATAATCTGGGAATCGCAAAGGAGAATCAGCAATGGACTTAAAGAGAATAACCGATTCAGTGAAAAGTGTTGCTGCTAAGTATAAGTATGCAGCAATCGTACTGCTTGTTGGTATTGCTTTGCTTCTTCTGCCGCAGAGAAACACAACCGATTCTGATGTTTCGGAGGAACCAACGCAGCCGATAACAAGTCAACATCTCAAACAAGAAGCGCTTGCGGAGATTTTGCAGTCAATTGACGGGGCAGGGAAGGTGCAGGTGCTGCTGTCGGTTGCCCAGGGCGAGGAGACACTCTATCAGACCGATAGCGATACAAACGGAGAAAGCATCAAAATCGAGACAGTTATATTATCCGATTCCCAACGGGGAGAATTTGGACTGGTTCGGCAGGTAAACCCGCCGGTATACCTTGGTGCAATTGTGGTGTGTCAGGGTGCGGACAGTCCTGCGGTGAAACTCGCAGTTACCCAGGCCGTCACGAAAATTACAGGACTTGGTGCAGATAACGTCTGCGTACTGAAAATGAAATGAATAGGAGGCAATGAATATGAAAATATGGAAGAAGAATTTGGTGGCTGCGGCAGTTTTGCTGACTGTCTGCGGCGGTATATATGCAAACTGGGCTTACAGCAGGGATCAGGCTGTGGCTGATTTGACAGATACCCTTGATGAGAGCAAGGTACTCTCATCCGATATGCTGGTTATGGGCGACGGCGATTCCATTACAGACAGCACAAACACAATGACTGATTATTTTGCAGCCGTGCGTTTATCCCGCCAGGAGGCTCGTGACAGCGCGGTAACGCTGCTACAGGAAGCAATGGCTTACGGAGATGCGGAGGCAAGTCAGTCCTCCGCAGGGCTTGAGGAGATTGTGAATCTTGCGCTGTGCGAGGCGCAGATCGAAAGCCTTGTGATTGCCAAGGGCTATACTGACTGTGTGGCTTACATTTCCGATAACGGAATTTCTGTCGCTGTCGCAGCGCCGGAGGGTGGTTTGCAGCAGCCTGATGTTGCCGTGATTGCGGATATTGTAATCAATCAGTCCGAGTACGGTATGGACCAGATACACGTTGTGGAAGTGAAATAATTCCCACCCCCGGAGGAAAACTCCGGGGGTTTTAAAACATAAAAGAAAACTGTTGTTTTTTTCTGGAAATGTGGTACAATAAACAAAAGTATGTCATGTGCACGCGTGACGATGATTTAGGAGGTATTCCCATGGCAGAGAGCAGACAGTACATCACACAGCAGCAGGAAAACGGCGCTGTAATGATTTCTGAGGATGTAATTTCTGAAATAATTGCCCACACCGTCCGTGAGGTTGAGGGTGTTGTTGGCCTGAATACAAAGCCCGGCGCCGACATTGCGGAATTGATTGGCAAGCGTAACTGGGGCAGAGGTGTTAAGATTGCCGTTGCTGAGGATGGCAGTGTTTCTGTCGACTGCAATTTGACCGTCTGCTACGGTCAGAACGTGGTGTCTGTTGCAAATGCCGCAAAGCAGGCAATTATCAGTGCGCTGGAATCCATGACCGCCATTCAGATCAAAGCGGTGAATGTGAATGTCTGTGGAATTTCCCGTCAGTGAGGTAGCGCCCTATGACAAGAGGCAATGCCAGAGAGCTGGCAGTACATTTGATTTATGCGCGGGAGTTTACCGGTGACGAGCCGGAAATGGTAATCGCGACACGGCTCGAAAAAGAATACTATAGTCGGCTGTCCCAGGAAAATCCCGTCTATGAAGATCGCCCCAGTAATGCCCAGCGGGCATACATTGACAGCGTTGTGATTGGTGTATCCAATCGCATTGAAGAACTTAACGAAATAATTGCAAAGTATGCCATCGGTTGGGACATCTCCCGTATTTCCAGATTAACCAGAACCGTTATGCAGCTGGCTATTTTTGAGATTCAAAACGTTGATGACGTGCCAACCGGTGTTGCTATTTCTGAGGCTGTGCGTATTGTAAAGCTCTATGACGGAGAGGATGCCGGCGCCTTTGTCAACGGTATTCTCGGCAGCTTCGCAAGAGACTTAACTGCAGAGGTAGAACAATGAGTGTCATCGCCTTTGATACCAGCAACTATACCACTTCCATTGCCTTTTACGACGGATGTCAGGGGGAGAACTGTTCTGAATTGCTTCCTGTAAAAGAAGGAGAGTTGGGGCTGCGGCAAAGCGATGCGGTTTTTCACCATACCAAAAGCCTGCCGGTCCTTTCCGGCAGGCTGTTTTCCCTTGTAGATACAGGGAATATCACCGCTGTCGGTGTCAGCACCCGTCCGCGAGCCGTAGAAGGCAGCTATATGCCTTGCTTTATGGTTGGTTACTCCCACGCAAAGCTTTTGGCTGATACTTTGGGCGTTCCGCTGATTGAGTGTTCCCACCAGCAGGGACACGTTGCGGCATCTCTTTGGAGCGCCGGGCGAATGGACCTTATGGATATGCCACACCTTGCGTGGCACCTGTCCGGGGGAACAACCGAGCTTTTACTGGTTGAGCCGGATGGCAGGAATGTTCGCTGCAGCTGTATCGGCGGTACAACAGACATTTCTGCCGGTCAGCTGATTGACCGTACCGGTCAGATGCTGGGACTGCCGTTTCCCGCAGGAAAGCACCTGGATGCCTTATGGCGCGATGCAGTGAAAAAGGATGTTTTCCGTGTGAAATGTTCTTCGCTTTCTTTCTCTCTTTCCGGGGTTGAGAACAAGGTAAAGGAATATTTTGCCGAATGTGACGATAAAACTGAAACGGCCGCATACGCGCTGCGGTGCGTTTGCAATGCTGTGATGACAGCTACAAAGAATGCAATGGAGCAATACCCTGGACTGCCGGTGGTTTTCTCCGGCGGTGTAGCCTCCAATAAAATGCTTCGTGAGGCAGTCGTTCCTATTGGAGCAATTTTCTGCCAACCCAGATTTTCTACGGATAACGCAATGGGCGTTGCGGTGCTGACCCACCGTATACAGGAGAAGTAATATGGCAAATGAAATCCTTTCGGTTACCCAGATAAATGAATACATCCGTACCATTATGGACGGAGACCGTCTGCTTGCTGGGGTAGCTGTGAAAGGTGAAATCAGCAATTACAAGGTCTACCCGTCGGGTCATCATTACTTTACGCTCAAAGACGATGGCGGCGCCCTGAAATGCGTAATGTTCCGGGGAAACAGTATAAAACTGCGTTTCAAACCGGAAAATGGTATGCAAGTGATTGCCATAGGGCGGATTTCTGTCTATCCGAGAGATGGCGCGTACCAGCTTTACTGCACCGGTCTTATGCCGGACGGCAAGGGTGACCTGTATGCTGCGTTTGAGCAACTGAAAAACAAGCTGGCAGCTGCCGGACTTTTTGATTCTACCCACAAAAAATCGCTTCCTCAGTATCCGGAGACCATCGGTATTATTACCAGTTCTGCCGGAGCAGCGGTACACGATATGCTTAGAATCTTGAATAAGCGTTACCCGTTGGTAAAGGTATGTCTGTTGCCTGTACGCGTACAGGGTGCAGAGGCGCCGGCTGAAATTGTATCTGCAATCAAGTATGCAAACCGTCATCGTCTTGCAGATGTGCTGATTGTAGGTCGTGGTGGCGGCTCTGCGGAGGATTTGTGGGCCTTTAATGACGAGCAGGTTGCGTATGCTATCTATGAATCTGAAATTCCGGTTATCTCCGCCGTTGGTCACGAGCCGGATGTTACTATCTCAGATTTTGTGGCAGATTTGCGTGCTGCCACACCCTCCAATGCGGCAGAATTGGCCGTACCTGACATTGATTCACTGAAGCAGCATCTGGATTCTGTTTTGGATGTCCTTCGCACTTCAATCGGCAGAAGCCTTAGCGCGGCAACACAGCACCTGCGCATACTTTCATCCAGTCCCGCGCTACAGAGCCCTGATACCTACCTGCAACAACGCGGCAAAGACCTGAAAATGCTCACGAGTCGTATGCTCTCGGCGCAAAACGACACTGTAGGCCGTAGCCGACAGAGGTATATTGCCTGTGTATCTAAGCTTGATGCGCTCAGTCCGCTGAAGGTACTCAGCCGCGGCTACGCGATGGTTCAGACAGGGGAGGGGACTTTGGTTCGCTCTGCAAAGCAAACCGCTGTGGGTGACCATGTCAGTATTACTTTGGCTGACGGCAATTTGACAGCTCACATCACTGATGTAAAGGAGAATGGATAATGTGCGAGAAAACACCTACTTTTGAAGAAAATATGCAGCGCCTTGAGCAAATTGTCCGGGCGATGGAGCGTGGTGATGTGGCGCTGGAGGAGTCATTGAAGCTGTTCCAAGAGGGAACTGAGCTTGTTCGCTGCTGCAATGCACTTTTGGAGGAAGCGCAGCTCCAGGTTAAGAAAATTACTGCTGCGCCTGACGGGACACCTGCAGAGGAGGGTTTTGATGCAAACCTATGATAAACAATACGAGGCATATTTAACCTGCATTGAAGAATATCTGGATAAGCATTGCTTCCAATATGAATCGCAACCGCAAAAAATTCTGTTTGAATCAATGCGATACAGTCTTCTTGCCGGTGGAAAGCGTCTGCGTCCGGTGTTTGTGTTTGATTTTTGCCGTATGTGCGGCGGTGACTGGCGTTCTGCCGCACCTTTTGCTGCGGCAGTGGAAATGGTGCATACATATAGCCTGATCCACGACGATTTGCCCTGTATGGACAATGACGATTACCGACGGGGGAGACTCACAAACCACAAGGTCTACGGCGAAGCAACAGCCATACTTGCCGGTGACGCGCTGCTGACGACAGCATTCTCGCAAATTGCCAAGTCAGATTTTGACGCTGAAACCCGAATCCGTGCAGTTGAGATTCTTTCCGACTGCGCCGGTGAATTGGGAATGGTTGGCGGTCAAGTGCTGGATATGCTCAGCGAGGAGCGGCAATGTACGGAGCAGGAGGTGCTGGATATTCAGAGCCGAAAGACCGGCGCGCTGATTCGCTGCGCCTGTATGCTGGGTGTTCTTGCCGCAGGCGGCACCGATGAACAGCTTGCAGCGGCCAACGCATTTGCATCGCACCTTGGACTTGCCTTCCAGATTCGTGATGATATGCTCGACGTGATCGGCGATGCCAAGGAATTGGGGAAGGCTGTAGGTGTTGATGGTACAAAAAATACATTTGTCCATTTATACGGCTTGGAGCGTTGCGGTCAATTGGTACAGAACCATACGGAAATGGCGATCGATTCTCTCGAGGTTTATGCGGATTCGGAATTTATCAAGAAACTTTCCGATTATCTTACTTCCCGTACCGTATAACATAAAAAAACGCACGCATTTGTAAGAATGTGTGCGTTTTTATATGGAAAAATTGTTGCCGAATTTGGCGAAAAGGTGTTGCGTTTCCACCCGTTCTGTGGTATAATTCATAAAAATAGGCTTATTGTCGAAAATTGCGCCTTTTAACTTATTTCAATTATAAATTTATTAACTATCCCAATTAACTACTGAGGTAAAATATGAAACACTATCATATCGCCGGTTTGCGAATTGCAATGGATAGCTTTGGTCGAACGGTCAGCCAGGCACAGCCCTATGAGGTATCTGGCGAGGGTCAGCCGGATATTGTAATTCGCACGAAACCCGAACTCTTACAGGCAAGGCAACCACACCTTTCTCTTGAAGATTGCGAGTACTTAGACTCCGGTTCCAGTTTTTATACCCAGCTTTTGAACTTCGACGGAATGATGCTCCATTCTTCCTGTGTGGTAGTTGACAACAGAGCTTACTTATTTACAGCTCCCTGTGGTACCGGAAAATCCACACACACCAAGCTTTGGATTAAGCAGTTTGGCGAGAGAGCGTATATTCTGAACGATGATAAGCCGGCGCTGCGACTGGAAGACGGTGTGTGGTATGCTTATGGTACTCCCTGGAGCGGTAAGCACGATATTAATCGCAATGAGCGCGTGCCTGTGGGCGGAATTGCTCTCGTAGAACGTGGTAAGGAAAACAGCATTGTTCCTGCAAATAGCAGAGATGCAATTCAGTTTATTATGGAACAGGTCGTACGTCCCAAAATCCCTGCTTATCGCATTCTTGTTCTCGAGACACTGGATAAGTTGATAACAAAGATTCCTGTATGGAAATTAAAGTGCAATATGAATTCTGACGCGGCGTTGGTTTCTTATCACGCTATGTCCGGAAATACAAAGGAGAATAACAATGAAGCTTAAAGATGGATTTATTTTACGTGAGGTTGCAGGCGAGAACGTAGTTTTGCCTTCCGGCGGCGATCTTGACTTAAATATGATGATCACTCTAAACGATACAGGTAAATTTTTGTGGCAGCTGCTTGAGCAGGAAAGAAGTGAGACAGATCTGGTATCTGCGCTGCTTGCAGAGTATGACGTAGATGAAGCCACTGCCGCCGCCGCAGTTACAGGGTTTATTGCAACATTAAATGAAAACAAATTTCTTACAGTTTAAGGAAGCGCGATTAGAGCAGCTAATGCCTGTTATACGGGAACGTCTTGAGGCTGGATATAGTGTACGGTTCTTTCCCAGAGGCACAAGCATGCTTCCTGTGCTGCGGCAGGGGAGAGACAGCGTTGTACTTTCGCCGCTGCCGGAAAAGCTGAGCAAGTATGACTTACCCCTATATCAGCGCAGCAATGGACAATATGTACTTCACCGTATTGTGAATGTGGATGATACATATACCTGTATTGGAGACAATCAATTTGTTTATGAATACGACGTTCAACACAAGCAAATGATTGGCGTTGTAACAGCTATTTATCGTAAGGAAAGTAAAATTTCCGTCCATAACTTTAGTTATCGTTTATACTGCCGTTTATGGCACTATACCCGCCCGATACGCTTTCTGTGGCGACGAGGCAAAAATTGGCTGCGGAGGCTCTTTTCATGACAGCTACAGGTTCTACACTTATGTGGATTCTTAAAAGAATAAAGCGCAGGATTCCGGCAATAATTCTTTTAATTCTGTGTAGTATCGGTACTTCCATAGGTGGCGTACGCTTTGCATTGGGCAGCAAGGGTGTGATTGATGCTGCAGTAGCAGGAAATAAAACTGCCTTTTTTCACGCGTGCTGCACCCAGGCGGCGATTATTCTCTTTATATTGCTGTGTACCACTATGGTTCGCCACCTGAAGGAGCGAATTCACGCTGCCCTTGATTGGGACTGGAAGAAAGAGCTGTTTCATGAAATTCTAAATAGTGAGTATCGCGCTGTCTCTGCATACCACAGCAGTGAGCTGCTTAACCGTCTGAATAATGATGTTCGTATCTTAGACGATAGCATTGTTAGTCTGCTACCGAGTGTATTCTCAATGATCACAAAGCTGATTTCTGCAGCTTATGTCCTATTCCTTTTGTCACCGTGGTTTACACTTATACTTGTTTTAGCCGGTGCAGTTGTTATCCTAATTACCGGATTAATTCGGAAAAACCTGAAGAATTTACACAAGCGTGTAAGCGAGGCAACTGGCTGGGTTAACGGCATATTGCAGGAAACGATGGAAAAGCTTCTTGCTGTTCAAGCAATGGATATTTCTGCTGAAATTGAGCGTCGAGCTGAGATTCGACTTAAGGAGCGATTTGCACTACACAGAAAACGCAAGAATGTTTCCTTGTTAGCCAATACTTGTATTAGTGTGATGTTCTACTCGGCTGGTTTTGCTACATTGGTTTGGTGCTCCGCCGGTATTTTGGCAGGGACAATATCTTTTGGTACGATGACAGCTATGACGCAGCTTGTCAATCAAATTCAAAACCCGATCATTAACCTTTCAGGCGTTATCCCTCAGTATATTGCTGCAGTTGCTGCAGCTGAGCGACTGCAGGAAGTGGATTTGCTTCCTAAAGAGGTTGCTGTTCGCAGTGAATTGCCCACTGAATTATATGAACGACTTGACAGTATCACGGCAAAACAGCTTGTGTTTACATATGATCGCGACAGAATCCTTGATGAAGCGGAGTTCTCCCTTCCCAAAGGCTCCTTCAGTGTTATTTATGGACCGTCCGGAACCGGTAAAAGCACCTTACTGAAGCTGATGCTTGGTATTTTTCCGCCCGAGCAGGGTTCCTTGTTATTGCGGTGCGGCAATGAGGAAATTCCCATTGACGGCAGCACACGTATGCTGTTCAGCTATGTGCCACAGGGAAATTTACTGTTTAGCGGCACAATACGGGATAATCTTCTGGTTGTGAAACCCGATGCTACAGAGCAAGAAATTAAGCACGCTACATACATTAGTGTAATGGATGAGTATTTAGATCAGTTGCCCGACGGTTTAGATACGATACTTGGAGAAAGTGGCGCCGGCCTTTCTGAGGGTCAAGCGCAACGTCTTGCAATCGCAAGAGCAATCCTTGGTGGAGCCCCGATTCTGCTGTTAGACGAATGCACTTCGGCTTTGGATGCCAGAACGGAAGAACTTGTTTTACAACGACTGAAAAATCTTAAAGATAAAACTTGTATTGCAGTAACGCACAGATCCGTTATGGAGGAAATCTGCGATATTGTCATTCAAATGGAGAATGGTAAAGTCTGTGTAAACAAACTGCATTAGCACTTAGGGAGGTTCATTTATGGAGGATATGACGCAAAATACCAATCAAGATATGGGATTTACCATTCTTGATTTACGTCGCTTATTTAATTCGCTTCTAAGGAATATATGGAAGATCGTTTTTGTGACGCTTCTTAGTGGCGCACTTTCGCTTGGTGCCTCTATGATGTCCATAACGCCAATGTATCAAGCATCTGCAATGTTTTATGTTAATAACAGTGTTTCCTTAGGTGACGCATCATTAAGTATTTCCGGCGGCGATATTTCGACCTCAAAAAGTCTGGTTTCTTCCTATTTGGTTATCCTTAAGACCAGAGGTACACTTCTTGATGTTATCGATTATGCTGGCTCTGACCGCACCTATGATGAGTTGTTGAATATGATCTCAGCATCCAGTGTGAATGGCACAGAATTTTTTAAAATTAATGTTAAAAGTGACGACCCAAAGGAAGCAGAACATCTTGCAAATGCGATTGCCTATGTGATCCCGAAACGAATCGGTGCAATTATTGAAGGCTCCTCCGCTAAGGTTGTAGAGCATGCAATTATTCCCAGTGCACCATACAATGCTAACTATTCAAGGAACACAATTGTAGGCTTTATGCTTGGTGCTTTTATGTCTGTTGCAGTGGTTGTTTTGGCAGATCTTTTAAATACTACCATTAAAGACGAAGATGATATTCAAAACTGTTGTCGTTATCCTGTACTGGCACTTGTACCGGATATGAATGCGTCTAACAAGTACGGCTATTATCGCGGCTACTATCGCAAGCATAGTCACTATGTATCCGGTAAGAAGAAGGAAGATCCAAGCGATAGTCTATCCAGTATGATTGGAAACAAGATGACTTTCACCGCTTCCGAGGCATACAACCTGCTGAGAACGAAGCTGTTGTATTCTTTTGCGGATGAGCAGTCCTGCCATGTTTATGCTGTTTCCAGCGCGCTGGCCGGTGAGGGTAAGAGCATCTCCAGTATCAATCTGTCGTACAGTTTAGCACAGATGAATAAAAAGGTATTGCTGATAGACTGTGATATGCGCAGACCGACGCTGGCAAAGAAGATGGGCCTGAATAAATATCCCGGACTTTCAGAGTATTTGACCGGCTTCCTTGGATTAGATGAATTGCTACAGGAATACAAGAGTGGAGATGATAATCAGGTTGTTCACGTTATATCTGCAGGCATTTCACCTCCTAACCCCGTTGAGCTCATTAACTCCGAAAAGATGAGTAATATGATCAAAACGCTACGTAAGGAATTTGATTTTATTATCCTGGATATGCCTCCTGTTTGTGATGTAAGCGATGCGCTTGTTTCCGCCAAAATTGCCGATGGTACTATTCTGATTGTGCGCCAGCTCTATTCCAGTTGTGTTGCCATTAAGGATGCAGTAAAGCAATTGGAGTTTGTAAATGCTAAGATTCTTGGCACTGTTTTGAACTGCATCAGCGACAAGGTTGGTACTTACAAGCGTAAGAAATATCACCGTAATTACCGTTACGGTTATCGCTATGGATATCGTTACGGCTATCGCTATCAGAGTCATTATAACTATCAGCAAGACAGTATGTATTCTGATGATCAATCAGGTGATAAATAAAACAGAGGAAAGTTAATATAAATGCTAACCACAGATTTTCATACACATATTTTACCCGAAATAGATGACGGAAGCCCCAACTCTGATGAATCTTTAAGAATGCTTCAACAAGAAATAGAGCAGGGGATTAAAACAATATTGTTAACACCGCATTTCAGCGCTCAGGATTTATATCCATCAGAATTCTTACAGCAAAGAGCAACAGCATTTGAGAAACTGAATTGCGCGCTTTCGGATGAATATAATTCGCTTCAATTTCTCCTCGGTGCAGAGGTGCAGTTTTGCAGCGGTATGAGTCAGTGGGAGCAATTAAACCAGCTGACAATCGGTGATACCGGATATATGTTGCTGGAAATGCCGGATTGCATATGGAATAATGAAATCTACCGGGAATTGGAATTGATCTACACCGAACGGGGAATCACACCCATTCTTGCGCATATTGAGCGCTATTTAGGTCGCTTTAACCAAAAGCGGATTCTTAATCGACTGGCCGATTTACCGGTACTTTTGCAAATAAACTGCAGTTTTATCACCGATAAGCACACTCGCCGGACAGCACTCAAGCTCATAAATGAGCACAGAGTCCACGTCATTGGTTCTGATTGTCATAGTTCACAATGGCGGTGTCCGTGTATAGCCGGGACGCGCGAACTGCTCAATTCGTATGTAACAGACGAGGCGAAGACTTTTCTATCTTTTACCGAAGACGCAATTCTAAAAGGCGAAGATCTCATTCTTGTCAATTCTTCTCTATAAGATTATGTTAGGAGCGATATTATGAAGAGGATAATCACCTTAATACTGGCACTTATAGCTGTATTTACGGCCGCCGTCCCTGTTATGGCAGCCAATTCCGGCTTTGTACCCAGTGTATCCTTTGGTAGTTCCATCATTGAAATTATTGGAAAGGAGGATGGACGCGACGTCATCGGCTATGTCGAAGATGCGAATGGAAATAAACTGAGCACAGAGTATCATGACTGCCTGGTTGTTACGTCCGTTCTGGAAGCAAAACGCGGTGATACGGTTATATCCAAGGAAGCCTGCGACCTGCTGATTGACACTTATGAGAAGCTGACGGCCGATGGCGCCAAGCTTTCTGAGCAGGTTCCTGTTCTTAATGATATTGCAAAGGAGGCGTTTGGTCAGTCTGCAACAGCGGATAATCTGACCGTGCGCGATGTCTATGACTTCACTGCGCTTTGCGAGGAATTAAATAATTATCTTGAAACAGAAGGAAACACACTGACATTGAAAATTAAGATGCCGGTTGATAAGGACACCTTTATTTCTGTTGTTACCCTCTACAACAGTCAGTGGATGCCTGCGCAAAGAGTTGTTAATAACAACGACGGTACAATCAGTGTAACCTTTACCAAGCTTTGTCCTGTGTTGTTTGTAACCGGTGAGTATAAGCACGAGAAACCGCCTGCAACCGGTGACGACTTTAATATGCCGCTCTGGACAGCGCTTATGCTCGGTTCAGCAGCGTGCTTAACAGCTATAATTGTTCTGACAAAGAGGCGGCCTGTAAGTGCAAAATATAAGTAATATTACCGTTGAAATTTCGAACTTTTACGTATAAAGGAAAAGGGATTAATTTGGACAGAAGAACAAGCAGACCGAGACTGGGTATATTTATTCTTGGATCTATTCTCTTCGTAGTGCTCCTGCTGTGCGTCGCAGTGTTGTTGCAAAAATCCTTTTATACCGGTAATGACCATGATGAGCACTATGTTAATAAAACCGTTTGGAGCAACGGCATTGCCTATTACCCGCGACAGGATATCAGCACATTGCTTGTACTTGGTGTTGATCGCAGCGGACCTGTGTCAGACAGCGGGTCATATAATAATGACGGATTGTCTGACACCGTGATGCTGATCGTTTTTAACCACACCGCAATGCAGTATAACGTTCTTTCATTTAACCGTGATACTATGGTTACAATGCCGGTTTTGGGCATTAACGGAAAACAGGTAAGCACTACCTATGCCCAGCTTGCCTTGGCGCACACCTTCGGAAACGGTCTTCACACAAGCTGTGAAAATGTTGTAAATACAGTTTCTGGACTGATTAATAATATTCCTATCGATTATTATTTCTCAATGAGTATGGATGCTGTGGGAATTTTAAATGACGCTGTCGGCGGTGTACGTGTTACAGTGAGTGATGATTTTTCCAATGTAGACAGCAGTATTCCCGTAGGTGAGGTTGTACTGAATGGTCAGCAGGCCATTAACTTTATTCGTATGCGTAAGGGTGTTGGCGATCAATTGAATGTGTCGCGTATGCGCCGTCAAGAGCTTTATATTGATGGATTTATGGATGCGTTCCACAGCAAACTTGAGGGCAACGTTTCTAACGCTATGAGTATTTACAATGATGTTACACCCTATGTTGTAACCAATTGCTCTGACAGGATTTTAACGGAAATTTTTGAGTATTTTAATGGTTATACATTTGGTGAAATCATCACACCCAGTGGCGAGAATATTAAGGGTGAAGAGTATATGGAATTCCACTTGGATAAGCAACAGTTTGATAAACTGGTAATACAAATGTTTTATGCACCGAAATAAGAGATTATCAAATTCCCGGGAGAGTATGTTATGAACATCCTTATTTTAATCAATGTAATTGACGGCTTGTACAGTTTCAGGAGAGAGCTGGTTGAAAAGCTAGTAAAGGATAATAATGTTTACATACTCTCTTCAGATGGCGAACATTCTGGCTACTTTCAAGAGCTTGGCTGCCGATTTGAGAATGTTAATATAAACAGGCATGGAACAAATCCAATTACGGATTTGTGTCTTGTCGGAATGTATATGAAAGCCATTAAAAAATATAAACCCGACATTGTTCTCACCTATACCGTAAAACCCAATGTATATGGCGGTATCGCCTGTTCCTTGATGAATGTGCCGTATATGGCAAATATTACCGGTTTGGGAAACGCTATTGAAAACGGTGGAATTTTGCAAAAAATTGTCAGAGTACTATACAAAATCGGTTTAAGGAAGGCAAATAGAGTATTCTTTCAAAACGCATCCAATAAAGCGGTGTTTGAAAAATGGAAAATTGTCGGTGAGAACACCCAACTAATTCCCGGAAGTGGTGTCAATCTTGACCACCACACTCCCGCTGACTATCCGGGTGAAGAATCCGGCATCCGTTTTTTGTTTATCGGACGAATTATGAAGGCGAAGGGTATTGACGAGTTGCTGCGTGCAACGGAGACAGTGCATCAGAATTACCCCCGTGCGTCACTGGACATCGTTGGTGGTCTGGACGGTGATTATCAAGAGATTATGGAGCAGGCAAATCAGCTTGATTATATCCGATATCACGGAAGACAGAGTGATGTTCGTCCGTTTATCAGAAATGCTCACTGCACTGTTTTGCCGTCTTATAACGAGGGTACAGCCAATGTGCTGCTGGAGTCTGCATCTGCTGCAAGACCGGTAATTGCCACCCGTGTTCCAGGATGTAAAGAAACATATGATGATGAGATAACAGGTATTGGCTGCACAGTGCGGGATGCAAACAGCCTGGCGGACGCAATGATTCAATTTATTCACTTGCCCCATTCCGAAAAGGAAAAGATGGGCAAGCTGGGTCGCATAAAGATGGAAAATGAGTACGACCGCAACATCGTTATTCGTGCTTATTTAGACGCAATCTCTGAGATTGTCAAGCCTGTAGAGGCTCAATAAAAATTACATAAGAAAAATAATGATTATGCTAAATGGTGTTCAGTATAATCATTTTTGGAGAGTATTTGTATGTCAGCAGCTGTTATTTTATGTGCCGGAAAGGGCACAAGAATGCAAGATGATTCTATTAATAAGGTTTGTTTCCCTTGTGCCGGTGTACCTGTGATTCGGAGAATTATCCAAAATCTCCGTGCCGGCGGTGTCAGCACCTTTGCTATTGTTGTAGGCCATAAGGCACAGACAGTTATGGATGTTCTTGCTGAGGAAGAGGGCGTTTTATATGCCTACCAAAAAGACCAGAAGGGGACAGGCCATGCTGCGCTTTGCGGACTTTTGGCTCTGAAAAATGCCGGATTCAACGGTCGTGTAATTGTAACGATGGGTGATAAAATCATTGCACCCGACGTGGTTCGTGGCTTGCTGTCCTGTGATGAAAATTGTAAGGCAGTGTGGGGCGTTCAGCCTCTTTCTGCCAATTATAACGGTGGCCGTGTTGTATTTCACGATAATAAGGCTTACGGCGTTGTGGAGTTTGCGGACGTTGCTCTTATGGCAATTGCTGATGTGCCTGAATCCAGTCGTGCACAGATATTGAAGGACCTGCGCCTAAATGATAAAAAGGCGGCTAAGGTCCTTCAAAAAGCGGGGGAGGGGACTGCCGCCTCCACAAAAACCCTGTGCGGACGTGTATTTACGGCCGACGAAATTCTGTCTACGCCCTATGCTAACGCGGGTCTTTATTGTTTTGATGTAACTTCTGCTGTTGAAGCAATCCAAAAATGTGATTCTGCTAACGCCCAGGGTGAAATTTATCTAACCGACACTCTGGAGATGTTCGCGCAAAGAAACGAAGCCATTGTATACGAAGTAAGAAATAAAACTGATATGCTTACATATAGCACAAAACCTGAGCTGTTTGATATCGGTAATCATTTCCATCGCAGTGCTTCTGAATTTATTACCGCCTTGCGTAATGGTAGTATGGACTCTGAGTTGAGAGCTGTTTATGAAAGTATTGATGAACAAAAGACCAGATATACAGACTTAATTTCCATTTTTAAGGACAAATACGGCAACAAAAAGATTATTGCCACGAGAGCACCCGGTCGTGTGAATCTGATGGGTCGTCACATTGATCACAGAGGCGGATCCCTGAATGTTATGACAATTGATCGGGACGTGGTTTTGATTGCTTCTCCGAGAAATGATGATACTGTGAATGTTACATTTACCGGTGGCACACGCGCCGAGGATAGCTTTAAAATTTCTGCTTGCCTATCTCTGGGTACAAACGTATCGTGGCTTGATTATTTAGAATCTGCTGACGTAAAGAAGGCGCTTGCTGAAAGCTCAGGTAGTGCAACAAATTACATTAAATCTTCGATTTTCAGAATGCAATTTGAAAACAATATTCCGCTTTGCGGTATGGATATTGTTTTGGATGGGTCCATTCCTATGGCGGCCGGTCTGTCATCGTCCTCTGCAATTGTTGTTGCAACAATGGAGGCAGTATGCCACCTTAATAATCTTCACCCCACCGACAAAGAGTTTGTAGAACTGTGCGGTGAGGCGGAGTGGTTTGTTGGATCCCGGGGCGGTGCCGGTGACCACGCCACAATGAAGTGTGGTAGAAGAGGGCAGATTACTCACCTCTCCTTCAAACCCTTTAACATTGGCAAAAACGTTCCTTTCTCTGATAAATATGCATTACTTGTTGCTAACAGTATGCAGATGGCGAAGAAGTCCGAGGGAAGTAAGGACAAGTTTAATGCTAAAGTTGCAGCCTATGAAGTAGCATTGATGCTATTGAATAAGCAGTTTCCGGAATATACCTTTGTAGAGTTCCGTGATATTGCACGAGTAACTGATATAGACGCAATCTATCGAATGGTACTATCACTGCCATGTACGATGACACGCAAACAAATTGTTGAGGCACTTCCAGAATACGGCGACAAGCTCAACCGCATCTTTGCCAGCCATATTGAACCTACTGCATATGACATTCGTGGTGTTGCGCTGTATGGTATTTCCGAATGTGTCCGTGCAGAGAAATGTCTTGACGCATTATCCTGCGGTGATTATCCCTTGCTGGGTGAAATGATGAATATCAGTCACCGCGGTGACAGTGTTACAGATACAATGGATGTCAGTGATGCTACAATTTTACAGCTTGCTCAGGAGAAAACGCCACTGCATTTAGTTGCCGGTGCCTACGCCTGTTCCACCGAACGGATAGACGGTCTTTGCAAACTGCTGAATTCCTATGATGGCGTACTGGGCAGCGCATTGGTCGGAGCCGGTCTTGGCGGCTGCGTGATTGCTTTGATTGAAAAGGAAAAGGCGGACTTTGTCTTGGAGACCGTTTACAAAGAATATTACGATAAGCTTTCTCTGGAGAGATCTGCTGCGGTATATCTGCCGTCCAGCGGCTCTGCGGTGCTGTTTTGAGGTGTAAATATGGGATATCAGAATATTAAATTTCCTGAAAATAGTCTATTTCTTGTGACAGGTGGTGCCGGTTTTATTGGCTCGAATCTCTGCGAGGCAATCCTTAAGCTTGGATACCGCGTTCGTTGTTTGGATGACCTATCTACCGGATTTCAAAAGCACGTGGATATGTTCAAGGAAAACCCAAATTATGAATTTATTCACGGTGACATTAAGGATTTTGACACCTGTATGAAGGTTTGTGAGGGCGTAGATTATGTGCTCAACCAAGCTGCCTGGGGCAGTGTACCTCGTTCTATTGAGATGCCTTTGTTTTACTGCGCAAATAATATCACAGGTACAGTCAATATGCTGGAAGCTGCCAGACAACAAGGTGTGAAGACGTTTGTGTATGCATCCAGTTCTTCTGTATACGGTGATGAGCCCAATCTGCCCAAGACCGAGGGTAGGGAAGGGAACCTGCTTTCCCCGTACGCACTGACCAAGCGTGCTGACGAAGAGTGGGCAAAACAGTACACCCTTCATTACGGTCTTCCCACTGTGGGTCTGCGCTATTTTAATGTTTTCGGCAAGCGCCAGAATCCAGACGGCGCTTATGCAGCAGTCATTCCCAAGTTCATTCGACAGCTGCTGAACAACGAGCAGCCCACCATCAACGGCGACGGCAAGCAGAGTCGTGACTTTACATACATTGAGAATGTCATCGAGGCGAATCTGAAAGCCTGTCTTGCGCCTGCTGAGGCGCACGGAGAGGCGTTTAACGTTGCATATAGTGGAAGAGAATTCTTAATCGATATTTATTACGCCTTGACGAAAGCTCTGGGTAAAAATATCGAACCCAATTTCGGGCCTGACAGAAAAGGCGATATTAAGCATTCCAACGCTGATATCAGCAAGGCAAGGAAGCTACTTGGTTATGACCCCAGCTACGATTTTAAAACAGGCCTCAATGAAGCAATTGCCTGGTATAAGGAGAATTTGTAATGGGTTTTTTAGAACGAATTTATGATAAATCACCAATCTTTTTTCAAAATATTATGTGTACTATTTCCGGCTATCAGCGTAATGCGCATCGCTATGGTAAGATATACTGGAATGAGCGCAAATTCTTACAGGAATTTGACAATTGGACACTTGATGAGAAATTGAAATATCAAGAGAACGCCTTGCGCGACTTCTTAAGATTTGCGGTTGAGAACAGCCCGTTTTATAAACAATTATACAAAGATATTGATATTACCGACATTAAATCCGTTGATGACCTGAAGAAATTGCCTGTTGTCGACAAGGAAATGCTTCGCTCCAATATTGAGAGAGTTTTTGCTGTACCAAAAGAGGGTTCTTTTGAGTCACATACCGGTGGAACGACAGGTAAGTCGTTAGTTGTCAGAACGACAGGTGAGGATAGTATGCGTCGTATGGCAATGCTGGATCATTTCAAAGCACGGGTTGGATTTGAACACCGAAAAATGAAACGTGCAACCTTCAACGGAAAACATATTGTTCCACCGACTCAGAAGGCAAGAATTTTTTGGCGGTATAACGCAGCATGCAAGCAGATGATATATTCATCTTTTCATATTACCGAAAAGAACATTCCTTATTACGTTAAGAGCTTAAATAAATTTAAGCCGGATGCCATCGACGGTTTCTTCACATCAATGTGTGATGTTGCCAGCTATATTGAGCGCCATAATGTGTCGCTACAATTCAAGCCTGTTGCTATTTTTCCAACCTCTGAAACATTGACGCAGTCCGGAAGAGAATTGCTTGAGCGCGTATTTGGATGTAAGGTTTATGACCAGTACGCCTCAAGTGAAGGTGCGCCGTTTGTAACGGAGTGCAGTGAACAGAGGCTCCATATTGAATTAGCCTCCGGCGTGTTTGAACATCTTTCTGATGATGATTCTGAAATTTTAGTTACCAGTTTTACAACACATGGAACACCGCTGATTCGCTATCGAATTGGTGATAGAATGGAGTTTGATGTTGAGGACAGTTGCAGCTGTGGTATGAGTGGTCCTCTTGTCTGCAAGATACAAGGCAGACGTTTGGACTTTCTTTATACTCCAGAGGGTGCGAAGATAAATACTGTAAATATGGCAAATTCATTAAAAAATCTTCCAAACGTTATTATTCGCGCACAGTTCCGTCAATCAAATATGAGTTGTATCGATGCACTACTGGAAGTGGACCCGACAATCTGGAATGATTCTCACAAGGAGATGCTAAAAGATGAGCTCTTACACAGGTTTGGACCCGATATGAATTTTAATATTCAAATTGTGAATGAAATCCCACGGGAGTCCAGCGGAAAGTTCCGGATGATTATTAATACGGTCGACTGTTGATTATGTGATTAATTAGAAAAGGTGGAATAATGAATATTACCACAGCATTGTATTCCCTACTGAATACACATATATCGAGTGCGCAGGCGAGTCATTCTCTAACGGAGGAACTGACTGACAAGGAAATGGAAGCGCTATATGCACTTTCCAAACAGCAAGATCTTGCGCACATTGTAGGTTATGAACTAAATAATCTGGGCCGTTTGAGAGATGATGAGATCTCGCAAAAATTCAAGAGGCAGATCTTACAAGCTGTTTACCGTCAATCGCAAATGGAAAACACCTGCCAGCAGGTCTATCAATTATTTACGCAACTTAAGATCCCTTTCATCCCCCTAAAGGGCGCAATACTTCGTGCATACTACCCTGAACCCTGGATGCGCACCAGTTGCGATATTGACATACTTGTCAAAGAGGAAGACCTGGACAATGCGATTGCCGCACTGCAGCAAAAGCTCCAGTATACAGTTAGCGGCAGGACCGACCATGATATATCATTCAATTCTACGAACGGTGTACACCTGGAACTACATTATGATACCGTTGGAAAGCGTTCTGCAATCAATAATTGCCGCGATGTTCTTTCGGGTATTTGGGACGATGCGCAAGTTCTGCAGCCGGGAAGCAGCCAATATTGTATGTCCGATGCTATGTTCTATTTCTACCACATAGCCCATATGGCAAAGCATTTTCAAAATGGCGGCTGCGGTATCCGTCCTTTTTTGGATATCTGGATTATGCATCACAGAATAAGTTTTGACAAGGAAAAACGCAATAGACTACTCCAACAGGGTGGCTTGTTGTCCTTTGCCCAGGCGGCGGAACAATTGGCAGAGGTTTGGTTCACCGGTGCAAAACCGGATGCATTATCTCAGCAAATCAGCGATTACATTTTTAGTGCGGGTCTATTTGGTAACAACGCCAACCGTGCCGCTGTCGGTCAGGCGAAAATGGGTGGTAAATTACAATACCTGCTTTTTAGAAGAGTATTTTTGCCTTATGATTTTTTAAAGGCGGAGTATCCTATCCTTAAAAAGCACAAATGGTTGACTCCTATATATCAAGTGATTCGTTGGATTCGAATGTTGCGAAACGGCAAGCTGAGACAGACAGCTAAAGAGCTACAGGCCAATATGAAAACAGATGGTACTGCAATTGCTTCCAACACCGAGATGCTGAAACAGCTTGGTTTAAGTAAATAATCAGTTTTTCATAGAGAACACTACAAACTCTTCGGTTGTTATAGAACTATAGGAAATTATGTATAAAAGGGAACCTTTCGGTTCCCTTTTTTGCTGTCGTATTACATATCAATTGCCGGATTCATTACATATACATTCTTTTGATTGAGTTTCTCCCGAAGCAGCTGCAACGCTTCACCAAAGCGCTGGAAATGAACAACCTCCCGTTCACGCAGGAACTTAATAACATTATTCACATCCGGGTCATCAGACAGTCTCAGAATGTTGTCGTAGGTCACCCTCGCTTTTTGTTCTGCAGCCAAATCCTCAGTCAGGTCAGCAATTGGGTCGCCCTTAACCGCAATACTTGCCGCGCTCCACGGGAAACCGGAGGCTGCAGTAGGGTAGACGCCGGTTGTGTGATCCACAAAATAGGGCGCAAATGCGGAATCCTGAATTTGAGAATCCTTTAAATTTCGTGTAAGCTGATGAATAATCGCACCAACCATCTCCAGATGCCCCAGCTCCTCCGTACCTATTGACGATTAAAATTGTGCATATATAATTCACCATAACTCATACAATGCCTATATAACACTATATTGCGAGGTGAATTTATCAGTGATTAACAATCCAGATGCACTGCTTATAACCAAAGAAGAAAGCGGTATTCTCGCGCTTGAATTGAAACAGTATATAAGAGATATTATGGGTTTATCTCATAAGGCGGTGGTGCAAATTGCCAATAATAGAAGTCAGACAGCCAAAGCAGATAATACTAAAAACCCAGGATAATGAAAAACATAATGTCTGTGCCTATTGTCGGGTATCTACTGATGATACGGACCAAAAAAACTCGCTTGCATCTCAAGAGAGATTCTTTGCAAGTCTTTTCAAGATGCACCAAAATTGGAGTAATGTGGGCATCTTTGCGGACGAAGGTCTCAGTGGTACATCTCTTCAAAAGAGAAATGCCTTCAACAAGATGTTGTCAATCGCCCGTAATAGCGGCATTGACATTATCATAACCAAAGAAGTCTCCCGATTCTCCCGAAATGTTCAAGATCTATTGAATATCGTGGAAGAGCTTCGAGACCGTGGTGTTTATGTTTGGTTCCTGTCTGATGACATAAATACAGAAAGCAATGACTACCGAGAGAGATTATCACAGATTGCAACCAATGCAGAACAAGAAAGTCTCCGAACCTCACGCCGTGTAAAATGGGGACAACTCCAACAGATGGAACGAGGTGTGGTCTTTGGTCGCAAAGAGATGTACGGTTATAACATCGTGACCGATGAATTTGAAGTCCAACACTTTCAAATTATCCCCGAGGAAGCCGAAATAATTAGGCTGATTTACCACTGGTTTTCAATGGGTGATGGTACATTCCGCATCGGCAAACGCTTGCAACAAATGGGCATCAAAACCAAACGATATAAGAACGGCTTTAGTAATACGGTCATTCTCCGCATACTTCGCAATGAGAAATATGTGGGAGATCTTACACAAGGCAAGACTTACACACCGAACGCACTGGACCATATAAAGAAATACAACCGTGGAGAGTCTGCTATGGTTTATATCAAGGACCACCACCCCGAAGCTGCAATCATAGATCGTGAGTTGTGGGATAAAGTCCAGTTGATTCTGCAAGAAAAAGCGCTGAGCGAAGATGTCAAAGCAAAATATGCCAACCGTTACTGGACCTCCGGAAAAGTGTTCTGTGGTTGTTGCGGTGATCGGTACGTGAGTTATACTAAGAAACAGGTCAACTCTGAATACAGGGCTTGGGTTTGCTTTGAGAACCACCGGAGAGGCAAGCAGAAACAAACCAAAACTGACACAGGCGAGACCATTACAGTTGGTTGTAACGCCCTCAGAGTCAATAACAGAGTGTTACAAAGTGCCATCTATGATATTATGGCGGAAATCATCCTGCCACAAAAGAAACAAATCATTGACGAACTCAGTTCGGAGCTTGATTCTTTTGCAAAACCAAAGGATAACCGCAAGGAAATTACTGCTATAGAAAAGGTGATTGCCAAGAAGCAGAACGAAGTTGCAGACCTCACGCAAAAATACATCCAAGCCAAAATCCCCGGAGAGGCATACACCGCAACCGCACAAATCTACAGCGACCAAATCAGCGACCTAAAAGTGAAACTTACACAACTGCAGAGAGAAAGTAATACCGAATCCTATGAGATGCGATTTTCTGAGTATGTCGACAAAATTGAGAGCATAGTAAACCTGCAAGCAGGTATAATTAACGAGGGGTTATACGAGCGAGTCACAAAGAAAATTGTAGTACATCCTGACAAGGTGCTGGAAATCCACCTTTCCTTTATGGCAGGACCGATTTTACTGAAATACAAGACCTCCGGCAGAGGTCCGACATATCAAGCGACCTTCACGGTCATTGAATCTTAAATAAAAAGGACCCTTTTCGGGTCCTTTTATCTTATCTGCAATGTTTAAATCAAATTACCATTCACCGTTAAATACATATTTATTTAGGCGATCCATAGCTTCTACGACCTTGTGTCTCGGCAGAGCAAGAACCATCCGAAAGTGCGTGTTGCCCTTAAATTCTGTGCCATCCAGCCAGCCTACACCGTAGCTCATAGCCTGTACAAACAGTTCATTATGCGTTTTACTGTGTTTTTCACACCATTGCTTTGCATCAATGAAGATTATGTATGTGCCTTCCGGTTCACAAACTGTTACGCCTTCGAAGTTTTTGCGGATGTAGTCAACTGCATATTTCGCATTGACTTCTATTGTAGCAATCAGCTGCTTTGCCCATTCAAAACCTTCATCGCTATACGCACCAAGCAGAGCGTACATTGATGGTAAAGTCATTATGTTATACATTGTCTGTGAAGACTGCCTTACCAAGCTTGACTGAAGCTGTGGGCTGTAGCAGATTGAATAAGAGCCCACCATCCCTGCAAGGTTAAATGTTTTGGTTGGAGCGTACAGTGCGATTGTATTCATTTTTGCGTATTCAGAAACTGACTGCAAAGGAATATGTTTGTGACCGGAGAATACAATGTCAGCCCAGATTTCATCAGAAACCACTTTAACTTCGTATTTTTCGCAGAGCTTCATCATTCTTTCTAATTCCCACTTTTCCCACACGCGACCAAGCGGATTGTGTGGTGAACAGAACAGCAATGTGTGGCAGCCGGCTTTGAACTCTCTTTCCATATCATCAAAGTCCATTCTGTAAATGCCGTTTTCGTCGATAACCAGATCGGACTCTACAGCATTCCATCCCAAATTTTTGATGTTTCTGCGGAATGAAGCATAGATAGGTGTGTGAATCATGATTTTTTCGCCTGGTTGGCAAAACAGTCTAAGAGCATTAACATTACCGCCGTGTACACCGTGGTGGTACATAATGTTTTCCTTTTTCAGACCTTCAACACCGTGTTTCCTTGCCTGCCATTTGATAATTGCAGCATAGTACTCATCCTTGTAAGGGAAGTAACCAAAGATTGGATGTTCCAATCTTTCTTTAATGCTTTCCACGATTGCCGGACATGTTTTGAAACCCATATCAGCAATTGCCATGGGGATATAATCGAAGCCATCTCTCAGGTATGCCGGTTCATAGTTAGCGGAAGATGAGTCGTAACCTTTTCTGTTAAGAGCTGTTTCAAAGTCAAAATTGTATGTCATGGTTTTTACTCCGTTTTGTCAAGGAATTGTGATGCTTTTATTATAAATAATAACTGTTGAATTTTCAATATTGAACATATAAATTCAATAATGCACAATACTTATCCTCTATACCAATGTCGGTAAGCAAACCCTTCAGTTCGTCAAAGGGCATGCTGTAACGCTGAGACAAATAGCGTAGCGATGCGCCCAACTCACCGTCAGGTCCGCCATACTGGGAAATGATAATCGCAGCCAAACGGGGGTTGGGCTTGTCGATTTTTACAGGATATTGAAGCTTTTTATCATAAATAAACATACCTTATACCTCCCGATTTTTTGCGTATTCCCACGGCCACGGATCACACAACCAGTCATAGCCGTTTTCCATTGCGGACATATGAGTCAATGGACCACATTCTTTTTCGTATTTTTCCCGACCTTTTACATACATCTTCTGAAATGTGCGGAATACCTCAAATGCTTCTTTATCGTCCCGGTGTGTGTCAAGATACAACGCCAATTCGTGCAGCACAAAGCCCATAGTCTGCAGTTCTGTCAACGGCGTCATTGGCAGCTCGTTTTGATTTACCATATTCATAAACGGTAAATCCAAACCCGGGAACAATGTCCCTCTCACAATCGCAGTCTTTGGCTCGTATTTGGGTGGGTCTTCCAATTGGAATGGTACATAGGGATTTGCAAGGGGAGCGGTGGCAGGCAATCTGCCGTAACCGCCGTGTTGGGTCATTTTCTTAGTATCCATCATCACGCCTCCTGTTATTTTTACGGAACATATCGTTCCGCGTCATTCTATGACGAAAACCGTCTGCTGGTTAAAACAAAACAGCATGCAGCATAGAATTTACCGGGGGGAATGCTTGTGTTAAAACGGATTCACTACAGAACATTGCTGCCTGTATATCTTTTTGTTTTGGCAGCCTTTTTGCTTCTTGGTGTTGGTGGCAGTAAGGTAATTACAGTCTGGTCAGAGAATGCCACAATCACGAATGGTGTGACTGTTGTTGTAGACGCAGGTCACGGAGGAGTAGACGGCGGTGCAACCTCATGTACCGGTGTTCTTGAGAGTCAATTTAATTTAGAAATCGCCCAAAGGGTCAACGATTTATTAAATCTGTTGGGCATCCATACGATTATGATTCGTCAAACGGATTGCTCAGTATATACAGAAGGGGAGACCATCGCTCAGAAAAAAGTATCCGACCTGAAGGAAAGGGTACGAATCGTAAACGATACAAAAAACGCAATACTTGTGAGTATTCATCAGAACACATTCCCACAGGGTAAGTACAGCGGCGCACAAGTATTCTATGGGCAGGTACAAGGCAGTCAGTTGCTGGCAAAATCTATGCAAAGCAACCTCATTCAGACATTAAACCCCGGTAGCAACAGGCAAATAAAACGTGCAGACAACATTTATCTAATGCAGCACGTAAACTGTCCTGCCGTGCTGATTGAGTGCGGTTTTTTGTCAAATCCCCAGGAGGAATATTTGTTGCGAACGGAATCCTATCAACAAAAACTATCCTGTGTAATCGCTTGTACAATCAGTATGCATTTAACGGATACTTGACGTGCGAACAAATGGTTGATATAATAATTTAAATACAAACTAAGGAGAATCGCTATGGCAAAAACAAGGACAGTGTTCTACTGCACAGAATGCGGCAACGAAAGCCCCAAGTGGCAGGGGAGATGTACCGCCTGCGGTGCGTGGAATACTATGGTTGAACATATAGAAAAGCCAAATCCGGTTGGTCGTGGAGTGTCTGCGGCTGTGGGCGCCAGCAGGTCTCCACAGCGGCTGCGTGATATCTCCGGTGACACGGAACTTCGATTCTCTACAGGTATGCAGGAATTGGATCGCGTGCTTGGTGGGGGAGCTGTCGCCGGCAGTATGGTCCTTGTTGGCGGCGCGCCCGGTATTGGTAAGTCTACACTTTTGCTGCAGATTTGCAGCACCCTCTGTGCCGAGAGAACGGTTTTATACGTTTCCGGCGAGGAAAGCGAGCGCCAGCTTAAACTGCGCGCAGAGCGGATCTCTGTGGCTCCAGAATCCCTTTATATTCTGTCTGAGACCTGTCTATCAGATATCATAAATTCGGTAAACGCAATTTCCCCAGATGTTCTGATTGTGGACTCCATCCAGACCCTTTATAATGAACAGAATGAGTCTACTCCCGGCAGTGTTTCCCAGGTGAAAGACTGTACAATGGCGCTGATGCAGCTTTCAAAGGCACAGGGAATTACGGTGTTTGTTGTTGGCCATATCAATAAAGACGGTGCAATTGCAGGTCCTAAGGTTCTTGAACATATGGTAGACAGTGTCCTGTATTTTGAAGGGGAGGCAAATTCGCCGTACCGCGTGCTTCGCGCTGCAAAAAACCGCTTTGGCTCAACCAATGAAATCGGTGTTTTTGAGATGGCTGCCGACGGTCTTGTTGAGGTTCCAAATCCCTCCCAGATTCTTCTGGAGGGACGCCCGAGCGGTGCTCCCGGTACCTGCGTGGCTTGTGTTATGGAAGGAACGCGTCCTGTTTTGGCCGAGGTACAGGCTTTGGTATCCAAGACCAGCTTTCAGGTGCCAAGACGGACCGCTGACGGCTTTGATTACAACAGGGCAGTACTGCTGATGGCTGTTGCAGAAAAGCGTGTAGGACTGAAACTGAGCGCCTTCGATGCGTATATCAATGTAATCGGTGGCTTGACCCTGGACGAGCCGGGTGCTGACCTGCCGGTTGTACTGGCAATTGCTTCGTCCTACCGGGACAAACCCATTGACAGCGCTTTGGCTGCCATTGGTGAAGTTGGCTTAACCGGTGAAATCCGCTCCGTTTCATTTTTAAATCAACGTCTTGCAGAAGTTGCAAGATTAGGATTTAAATCCTGCATTATTCCTAAAAATACTGCCGAAAAGTTAGAAATACCATCTGGTTTAACTGTATATAGAGTAAAAAATCTTGCAGAGGCAATCGAGACGGCATTATAAATCCCCACCTGCATAAACAGGCGGGGATAGGGGAGTAGGAGAGCTATTCTTTTGTAAAGTCCAGCTTTGACAGGGGATTGGCTTCCGCTGCGATTTTTAGTTCACTGTTCTCAATATGCGTGTAAATCTGTGTAGTATTTAGATTTTCGTGACCTAAAACCTCTTGAACGGTTTTAACATCGACACCGCCGGACAGCATCATTGTTGCGGCTGTGTGGCGCAATTTGTGAGCTGAAAACTGGGATGCGTCCAGACCTGCAGCCAGCATATGTTTCTTTACAAGACGATGCACAGCGGTTACGCTGATTCGGTTGCCATCACGGGAGCCAAACAATGCTCGATTGTCAGAAAGTACTTTTTTGTTGCGTTCGGGTAAGTAGGCGTCAATCGCTTTCCGGCAGGAGGCGCCAAAATAGACAAAGCGTTCTTTGTTACCTTTGCCGATTACACGCACTCTGTCCTCATAAACATCTGTTATATTCAGTCCTACAAGCTCGCTACGCCGAATTCCACAGTTTAAGAATAACATAAGTATCGCGTAATCGCGTTTTTCGTTCTGTCCGGAGACGGCTTGCAGAAGCGCTGCAGACTGTTCCATTGTCAAGTATCTGGGAAGGCTTTTGCGCAGCTTGGGATACTCTAAGTCTGCTACAGGATTTTCTGTTAACTGCTTGGTGCGTACAGTCAGGTACTTATAGAAGGATTTAATGGCCGATAACTTTCTGGCACGTGCAGACGGTTCAATACCACGTTCAGAGAAATTTGAATCCGGATTTCGTGTACGATCGTTTGCAAGATAAGAAAGAAAATCAAACACATCAGAAGATGTAATGTCCTGGATGAAATCCAAATTTATATCACGAATATCAATATCGTCAAGACAGGTATTGACCGGCATATCATTGCGCATTAATTTAATGAATCGCAAGAACATTCGTAAATCCAGATAGTATTCAGAAATTGTTTTTTGCGATTGTCCTTTAATGGTTTCGTGATAGGTTAGAAAGTCTTTGAGAATTTGGGGCGCATCAGCGTATTTTTTCATAAGAATACCTCATTTACTCCTTGATATTAATATTATAGCACATTAATACCGCAAACGCAACAAAATTTTTATTTTGTTGCGTTGATTGCTTTAAGGCTGCTTATACAACAGTGTCCGACAATAATCAAACAGCACCGATGCTCCCACTGTGCCCCGGTGCTGTTTGATTATTGATTTGTTTCTTGGATAGTCTTTACTGCGCCATCTTCTATTATATCTGGTAAAATTTCGCGATTTGATTCTTTTTGTTTTCCGCATATAAAGTTTTTGATTTCTTCTGCGGTTGCTGAGTATGTCATTAGTATTTTGTAGTTGCAATTTGTTAGTATTGCTTTAACAAGGTTATCTCTTTCTATTCTATCATCGTGTTTATGACTGTTATCCTGCAATTCAATAATCCACTTTGCGACCAAATTTTTATCACAGATAACAAAGTCTACATGTTTAGCTTGTATTTTCCATAGATAACTTGTGTCTTTTTTATTGCAATCTCTTGGCTCTACTAAATCTAAAAGTCTTACTTTAGTAAATACTGTGTATCCTTTTTCTTCAGCAACTTGTTTAATTGTTTTGTACGCTGATTTTTCATTATAGGATAATAGCCATTTGGATTGAT